>SLGK01000283.1 GCA_007123775.1 Anaerolineae bacterium
ACTTCGCCGACCGCCCAAAAACAGCCGCTCCAAATCGGCCGTTCCGGGTCACCCTGCTCAAACTCAATCCAGACGGAGGTGCCGGTGGGCGGGATCAGGTAGAGGCCAACGCCGTCGCCCGCGTAGGGGACGCAGGGCATGGCCCAGCCGCTCTCCCGGTCGCCGAAAATATCCTGCACTTTGGCGCGGATACGGCCGAGCATGAGCGGGTCCCGGTTGTCGCTGACCACGCCGCGATATTTGCCGTAGAAGGGTTGCTGTTGAGTCATAGTTATACTCCCGGCGGCACGATAGGCGTGAGCGACCCCGTGCCTTCGCGGGTCAGGGTAAAGCGCTGCCGGTATTGGCCCACGCTGATTTGATGGGTCACTTCTTTGACGTAATAATAGCCGCCGAAATCATCGCCCACGCCGCGAACGCTGACCAACCGGCGCGAACGGAGGACACGGCCGTAGCGAACCGCATCTACTTCGCCCGTGGCCGTGACGGCATCGGCCGTCTGCCCGGTAGCGGCCAGGATGCGCTGGGCAGCCTGCGTGGGGCTGAGGCTGGCGCTGCTGCGATCAATGGTGCGGCGCAGGGGCATGGAGGGCTGCCGGGCCAATGGCGGCTGCAAACCGGTGGGCAACGGGATGGTGATGGGCATCCGGCTGTTGGGTTCAACGATAGTGACCATAGGCGCGGCCGGCCCCAGGGCATTGTGGGTGAAGTTGATGGGATTGTCCACGTTGGTCTCGGACCCCATGTTGAGGCTCAGCGGCGGTTGGGGCAGGCCCAGCCGGTTTTCCAGTCCCCAGTAAGCGGTATTGAGGCCGGGAACGGCCGTTGGTTCCACGTAAAAAACAAAGCCGTTACGCTGCGCCAATTCCTGAATATAGGCCAGGTCGGTCCCCTGCTGGTTGGGTACGCGCTGAACTTCAATGGGAAAGTCGGTCGTGGGTGTGATCTGCGGCACCAGCCCCAGGTCGGCATATTGGCTCAGCAGTTGCAGCACAATAATCGAATCGGACTGGTTGGGGTAGGTCTCGCTTTTTTCTTCCAGGTCCAGCTTGAGGGTGATGTCTTCGCCGGTGACGACCAGCCGGGATTCGCCGGGCTGGTTGCCGGGCATCACCTGATGATGGGTGATGATGCCGTCAATCAATACCTGGGGCAGGACGTTGATGACGACGCCGATGATCACCCGGTTGCCCGGCTTGAAAATACCGCTTTGCAGCAGCCCGTACCCCAGCGGCGTATTTTTGCCCAGGGTAAAGGTCATCTGGAAGCCGTCCCGCTCCCGGTCCCGGTTGGTCACTTCCAGGCTGACAAAGGCGGAAGTGACCGGGTAGGGGGCAGGCAGGGGGATGGTGGGGCCGATAAGCAACTGCAAGCGAATGCCCTGGTCAAGCATGGCTTTCTCCAATAGGACGCGGATGAACGCAGATAAACGCAGATTTTTTATGGTCTAGTTTGCTCAAGTTAGCCTCCCTGGATGACGGGGATGATGAGGCGACGTCCGATTTCGGCGGTCAGTTCAGCGGGGTGCATGGCGTTGTTGGCGTCGCACAGCCGCCAGAACTGCTCCGGATCGCCCAGGGTAACGGCCGTGATGTTGTCCAGCCGCTCCCCCTGGCTGACCCCATGTTCGCCGGCCGCAACGCTCCTGGACGCGGGCGGCAAAAAGCGGCGGCGCAGGCAGATAATTTCCTGGTCGGGATTGGATGGGGGGGTGTAAACGGCCGTTTCTACCCCGTAATAGCGACTCGTTAGCGAAAACACAAAACGCCTCCTTGTGAATGGGACGCAGATTTTCAAGATAGACGCAGATTATTCTTTCTATCTGCGTCATCGGCGTTAATCTGCGTCCTATCTAAAATAGTTTCAGCCCCGCGCCCACATTCTGCACGCTGTTGAACACGTTCGTTGTAGCCAGCACCTCTTTCATCACCTGATGGACCATAAACAGACCATACCCCGGATGCGTGACTTGCAAATCGTGATAGCTCAACACCCGCAGCGACAGCTCCACCTCGGCCCGAATCGGGTTGAGGGCGGCGTCAAACGCCTGCTCGGTGATGCTGAAATTTTCCAGCCGCACCGGGAGTACGCGATGCGGCCCCCAGACAAACAGCGTCAGCGGCGCTTCCGGCGGCACAATCTCCAACATACCCACGTTGGACAGAATGGCATTGGCCAGGACGTGCAGACTCTTGGGGTAGAGCAGCATTTCCAGCGCGGCCAGCGTGGGATGGATGCCGCTGATCAACTGGGCCGGGTTGAGGTTGTCCACCTCATCGCTGGCGTCAATCTCTATTTTCAGCGAGATCGTCTCTTTGGGCGGGCCGGACAGCCGGTAGGCTTCCGAGCGGTCGCTTTGCTCGCCCCCGCCGCTACTGCGGGCTTCCAGTCGGCGGGTCAGCGTGTCCGGGTTGTATTGGAAGACAATGATGCTGGCCAGCGGGTTCATTTTGTCCACGCCGACGATGGCCCCTTTGAGCAGCCGGGGCGAGCCGGGAAAAGTAGTCATAGGATTACATCCTGTTTATGTAGATCAATCCGGGTCAGGCATGGGCCGCGTGGCCCCTACAATACGCCTGTAGTAATGGTAAAAACGGCCCGGAGTAGTCTCGTTTAATATTCTGACAAGCTGATTACCTATACCGCCGAGCCTTATTTCTGGTGCCTGAAGACAGGCGGCGGCCAATATATTCCTTGCCCAAGTCTCGCAATTCTCGTCAAATAGGTCATAAAGGCCCTGCCTATCATCCATAATCATTCTCTGTATTCGCTCTTGCGCTAATGAACAACTTGGGTCCTGGCAATGCTGGATTCCCTGGACCACATCTACACCATACGATAACAGGTCACCTACTCTGTCTAGTGAGGAGAAATGAATCAACTGCCCCGGTGTAGGGCTGGGAATAGTGCGGAACCTGGCACTCACGCATCGTTTATGTGACTCACCTGCACGAGGCTCAGGGCTAATAACTCGTGCGTCAGCTTTGTCTTCGCCTTCCAGCCGAGTAAATCCTACGGAGTGACCATTCCACTCAATGAAAGCATGATTAGCAGTGGCGTAGGCAAGAGCAGGCTCAACTCCCAAATCCAATAAAACTTGAAGGGGTAAGAAACAAAGTCTAAAACTACATCTCTGGGTTGATGCCACAGCTTGTGAAGGAGTTGATGTACGACGTGTAGGAACAGGCTCTTGCCTGATACCAGACATAATTGGCCCACCATTTCGGCTCAAGGTTAAGATGGTTTTTCTTGATGGTTCTACCACTGTCTGACCGTGAACTATTTGTTTAGCGGCTTGAGCAGCCTCTCTTTCATGTCTTTCATGATGACCGCTTATTGGTAAAGGCTTCTGAAAAGAAGCTCCTTGCTGTTGTATCACGTGAGTCAACTCATGGCCAAGCAATTTTTTTCCTCTAGACAAACGTGGCGTAAACTGTCCTTCACCAAATACTATGTCGTTACCTACAGTGTAGGCCAATGCATTCACTGCTCGTGCTGATTCTGCGGCTTTTGCATCGGTGTGTATTCGCACCCCACTAAAATCATGGCTGAAACGCGGCTCCATGTATGCTCGGGTAGTCGGGTCGAGCGGCCGGCCGGGCGAGCGCAAAACCTCATGGACAATGGGCGGCGCAACCTCGGGACCGTTCTGGTTGACGGCGCGGCGCTGCAAAAGCTGCCCTTTTTTCTTGCATTCGGTGCATTGGCCGTGCTGGTCGGTGGTATGCTTACCGCAGGCGCATTTGCGCTGAAGCAAAGCAGCACCTTCTGCATCAGTATCTCTACCCCTATCTGCTTGTTTCGACGGAATAAAATTGGTCGTCAGATGGCTCATTTTGCCCTTTCCAATTCGTTCACTTTACGGTCCTGGAGCAACACAAGGATCACCAGTGGGGGGCATATCAAAACCAAATATCTGAGCAACAAACTCGGAATAACATTCCGCATGTCTAAAATTACCTCCAGGCCCACCGGCACCATGAACAACGCGTGCCCAGTTGATATGTGCAGCCTCATGAATTAGAATGCCGGCTTGTTGTCGTGTGCCATATCCCCAGAAAGACGGGCAGAGAAATATGGCACCTACTCCTGCACAAGCTCCAGCATCATCAGTGGTACAGTCAGCAGCAGTTTGAGGACACCCCCCAAAACTATCTGGAATACCACAGCGATATGGTATCGGTTGACTAAAAAACCTGCTGAGAAGTCCGTATCTGCGCGATAGAAGATTCATTTCTTCACTAAGTGCTTCATCTAATGATGGTCTTACGCGACCCGTAAGTCTGTTGAGGAATCCGCCAGGTCTGGCAGGCGGCAAACCAAAAACGTTCTGATAGGCTTGATCTACCCCGGAAGCCGGGTTACGCAATCCTGCCGCTGTGAGCGCTGAGGCGATAGTGAGTAGCATTGCGGTTGCCTGGACGAGACCCCCGGCCTGGCTATCAATGTCGGTCAGGGTTGCAATTGGATCTGCAGGAGCAGCGTTGGTGTTAGCCGGGCAATTTGTACGACGGGTAGCAACACGGCGAAATGCTATATTGTTTGACCGGTCGTGAGGTGAAACTTGTTTTGGGCCTGGAGCAACAGGTGGCTGAAGAATTACTGCTTCTGAAATTGCCTCGGCTTCCATTTCTAATTTCTGTGACGGGTCACTCAGAGTCAAATTGTGCGTAGGGCTGGTCACTGGATGAGATTGCTGTAATACGTGAGCTAGTTCGTGTGCCAATAGTTGTCTACCATTGTTGCTATTGGGATTGTATCGTTCGGCACCGAATACAACATTGTGACCCACGGTGTAAGCCAGCGCATTGACGGCCTGCGCCGATTCTGCCGCTCTGGCATCCGTGTGTACGCGCACCTGGCTAAAATCGTGCCCAAAGCGGGGTTCCATGTAGGCGCGGGTGGCCTGGTCGAGCGGCCGGCCGGGCGAGCGCAGCACTTCATGGACAATGGGCGGGGCAATCTCCGGGCCGTTCTGGTTGACGGCGCGGCGCTGCAAAGGCTGACCCTTCTTTTTGCACTCGGTGCATTGGCCGTGCTGGTCGGTGGTGTGCTTACCGCAGGCGCATTTGCGCTGCAAGAGGCCGGTGGCTAACGGAGAAAAGGGTTGGGTGGTGGGCTTAACGGCCGTTTCCTCTCTCATCGTCTCATCCCTCCATACACCGCCTGGGCAATCTGCTGCCCCAGAGTAGTGGGGTCTGGCGGCTCGTTCAACTGCACCGAACCACCCCGCACGGCAGCTAAAGACCCACCAGACAGCAGGCCTGGTTCCAGCCCGTTTTCACCAATCAACCGGGCCAGTTCCTTCTCCACGGCCGTTTGCAGCAACGGCCGTTCCCGCGTCGCCACCGTAATGCCGTCCAAGACCAGCCGGTCTACCACGATGTGGTAGGACGGAGGACGGAAGACGGAGGACGGAAGCTGTGGGCTGTCCGGATTCTGTTTCGCTCTGTGCCAAAATTGTTTGCGTAACATACTATCACTCACTGCTTACTGCTTACTGACTACTGCTCACTGACTACTGCCACACCCAATCCCGCTCCCGCAACGGCCGTTCCATCTTACGCAGTTCGGCGCGGGCCGCTTCCAGGATCAGAGGCATTGTTACCGGCTCGTCCCGCTGGGCGGCCAGGAAAGCGGCGCTGAGAGCCACATTCTGGATGCTGCCGCCGGTCAGGTTCAGCCGGGCCAGGTGGTCATAATCGAGATCAGCCTGGGGTGTCTGAGGTGGTAAAATGCGCTGCCAGATGGCCCGGCGCTGCGCCAGGTCGGGGAAGGCAAAGTTGACCACAAAGCGCAGCCGGCGCAGAAAGGCGGCGTCCAGCGCGCTTCTGCGGTTGGTGGCCAGGATGGCCAGGCCGCGATACGCCTCCATGCGCTGCAACAAATAGTTAACCTCAATGTTGGCGTAGCGGTCATGGCTGTCTTTGACTTCGGTGCGCTTGCCAAAGAGGGCGTCAGCCTCGTCAAAAAAGAGAATCACCCCGCCATCCTCGGCGGCGTCAAAGAGACGGCGCAAATTTTTCTCCGTCTCGCCGATATATTTGCTGACCACGGCCGATAAATCAATGCGGTACAAATTGAGTTCCAATTCATTGGCCAGCACCTCGGCGGCCATCGTCTTGCCCGTGCCGCTTTCGCCGGCAAAGAGGGCGCTCAACCCCAGCCCCCGGCTCATCTTTTCACGGAAGCCCCAGGCGTCGTAAACGGTGTTGCGATGGCGCACCTGAGTGGCGATCTGGCGCAGCAGCCCGGCCAGTTCATCACTCAACACGATGTCGTCCCAGGTGGCTTTTGGCTCGATGCGCTGGGCCAACTGGTCCAGGCGGGGGCGGGTGTTGGTGAGGCAGGCGTGCCAGAGGCGTGAAACGTAAGGCGTGAAACGTGATGCGTGATGCGTGATACGTGATGGGTCGGTTTCTTCGTTGGCTGATTCGGCCAGGGCGGAACGGCCGATTTGGCGGATGGTGGCGGCGTTGAGGTTGAACTGGCCGGCGAGCAGCGCCGATCCCTCCTGGCCGTCATCGGTTGTCCCTGAGCCGTTAGCCGACAGGATTTCTTGCCAGATGGCCTGCTGCTCGGCAGGGGTGGGGCGATGGATTTCAACGGCCGTGGCGGCTGCGCCCAAACCCGGACGCAGCTCGCGGGTAGCCAGGAAGAAGATGCCCTGGCTGCGGGCCAGAAAGCGTTGCAGCGGCGGCGTCTGGCCGGGGGTCGCCTCGCCGTCACTTTCGTGGGCGTCCAGGTAGAGGGCCAGCGGCAGCAAAATGCTCTCTCGCTGCCAGAGGCGGGCCATCTTTTCCAACTGGTTGGGATCGGTGGGCAGCAGTTCGGCCGGCAGCCGGTTGAGGTGCGGCCCCAGTTCGGCGGCGGCGCGTTGGGCTACCATCTGCTTGCTCAGGTTATCTATGCCCAGCAGTTGGACCACCAGCGGCACGCTGTTGGGCTGACTGTGCTGCACCTGGCCCACGATTTGGGCCACGGCCGTTTCTTGCGACGGTGGCAGCGGGTCAGCATCCTGGCTCACGTCAAAGGGAGCCAACAGCGGCGACAGGCGATCATCCAGGTAGTTCAGCCCTTTGGCGTAGTTGAGAACGCGCTCATCCACACGCAGGGCGCTGGTGGTCAGCGGCTGGGCGCCGGGCTGGTTGATTTCGATAAGCTGCCAGTAGCGCAACGGCCGTTCCGGGGAAAGTGCATCCCAGGCCGGCTCGTCAAAGAGGGCCAGCGCCAGGGCAAACGTCGGATAAGGCCGGTTGGGGTCAGCCTGCGCCTGGGCACAAAGGGCCGGGAAGCGCGTATCCAACTCCATCCCCAGGCAGAGCAGCAATACCTCCTGCTCAAAGCGGGAGAGACCGAGGCGGCGGGCCAGGATGTGCAGGGCCGGGGGTGGCTCGACCGCTTCGGCTTCCGCCAGCCGCTCGGCCAGCCGCGCCAGGGTGGGCGGGGCAGCCAGCAGCCGGTCACTCTCCTCGATGCGCGAGCGGCTAAATAGACCAAAGCGGCGCGGTTCGTCAGCAACGGCCGTTTCCGCTGGCACCGCCCCAAATTGAGACAGTTGCTCCCGCAGCCAGGCCAATGCCGCTGCCAGATACGCCTCGTTATTCTTTTCCCAGGTGGCTAGTTGCTCATTCATGCTTCAATCGTCACCGTTTGGGCCGGATCAAAAATCAGGCCGGTCGGAGTTGTCCGGACGGGCAGGCTGTCCACCCCATCCACGCGCAGACGGACCACAAAATCCCCTAAGGGCGCGTCGGCAATCTCAAAGATGAGGCTGTCGGTGGGGGCAGGATGGGGTTGGGCCGGAATTTCCCGCTCGCCCAGCAGCAGCCGCACCCGCTGTTCCGGCAAGACGCGGGGAGCGCACTGAACCGTCAAGGTCACGCTGCCGCTGCCGTCCGGCGTGGCCGGATTGGGCGCGATGTCCGTCACCTGGGGCGAGAGAGGCAGGGGCAGGGCGTTGCTGCGCCGCGCCGTCTCGCCCGTAGCCCCGTTGCTGACCGTAACCGAATAAAAACCGGCGGCCCAGTTAACGGCCGTGCCGTTATCCGGCAGATCAATAATCAGCCGGTCAGCCGTGCTGTTGGGCTGCGGTGGCAGTTCAAGCGGCGCGAGCAGGGGATGAGTCAGGTGAACGGCCACAATTTCCCCGACCAGACTGCGCCCGATTAGCTCAACCGTATCCCCTAACTGGAAGCCATAGCGTGCCCCGGCCGGCCGGCGAATCTCTTCCAGAATGGGAGAAGAGCCGAGTACCGTCTCCACGCCCCGGTCTTCCGGCCCGCGGCGCAGGACGGGCAGAGCCGCCCGGCGCGGGCGCTGGCTTTCGATCAGCACCACCGAGACCTCATAAGCGGCCGAGGGGCGGTAATTGGTCTGGAAGCCCGACCAGATTTTGGACATCTCCTCCAGATTGAGCGGCTGGGGCGAGATGCGTACCTTTTCCACCTGATCGAAAGGGAAAGCGTCCCGGTCGGCGTCGGGCAGGGCGTTGTTGATCTGGACCGGATCGAGCAAGGGGTGATCGTGAAGAATGCCCATCGCCTGGCCCAGCAGCCGGTAGCTGCCCAACAGTTGGGGCGGATTGGGGTCCTGGGAAATGCCCGCTTCATCTTCGCCGGAGTAGGCAGTTAGCAAATAGTAGAGGTTGAGGGGCAGAGGCGGGTGGCCCACCTCACCAGGCCGGACGCGCCAGGGGATGTCCCGGTTGCGCCAGGCGGTGTTAATGGCGGTGTGATAGAGGAACAGGTTGACCTGTTCGCCGGTGTCGCCGTTGCGCGCCCGATCCGGCGGCCGCGTGGACACGTCCACGCCGGGCACGTCGTCGCTCAGCCGGTTATGGAGCAGGATGCGTAAATAGTTGGTGACGGCGGCAATGGCCAGCGCGTTGCTCATCGGTCACCTCCGTTACGCTGGCGCAAATAGTCATCCAGGCTGGTGAGTTTTGGCTGAGGGCGGGATTTTTGGTTGGCAGGCGGTGGTGGCGGCGTGGCCCGCACCTCGATACGGCCGATATGGACCTCAATGGTGGGCGCAGGCGCGGCGACTTCTTGACGGCTGGTGGCCGACTGCTCCCAACGGGCGGGCCTGGAGGGAAACGGCGGCGCAACGGCCGGATGTGCCTTTGGCACCGTAAGCGGTGGCGCGGTCTGTTGTGGTGGCTGCGCCGGGGCCGGCGGCTGCCCGTTGCGCTGCGCCCCGTTCGGGGCTGGACTGGTTGCCGGACGCAGCGGCTCCTGGTTGGTTGCTTTGGTCGGGGCTGTGGCTAACGGCCGTTTTTCAACAACGGGCGGCATCGGTTTGATGGGGGGCGGTGGCGTTGCCGGGGGCGCGAGCGCTGGCGCAACGGCCGTAGTGTCAGCGGCCAATTCGGGACTGGTCACTGCCGGCTGCGCCGGGCGACGCGGCAATTCGGCCGTGCCAGGTGGGGCCGAGACAGCCGGGGGCTTAACGATCTGCTGCTCAATAGTCTGCTGCACGACTTTCTTCTCGAGCACAGTTGTGTGGTTGGTAATTGTTGGCTTTTCAGTCGGCCGGGCTGGTTGGGCTGGCGGCGATGGCTTCCGCTGCACCGGGGCAGGTGGGGTGGAAGCGGGCTGGCTGGCGGCAGGTTGGTGAAAAAAGGCCGTTGGTGGTGGTGCGGCCGTTACGACCGGTGGGTGCATGGGGGCAACCAGCGATTCAGGTTGGGGCATGACTGCTGGCATTGGGGGCGGCATAACAGGTTGGGATTGAGGCAAAACGGCCGTTTCCGTGCCCGTTTCCTCCACACCCCATTCCTTGGACTCCATCCCCCAGACCCCACCAACCGGCTCAAACAGCGAGAGCCGCCGGGGTTGCAGCAGGGGCGCAGTCTCCAGGGTGCGGGCCACCAGGTTGTTCAAATAATCACTCATCCGTAAGCCATCTCCAGATATTGGCGGCGACGCCAGGGGCTAAGGGCCAGGCTGTCCGCCTCGCGCCAGCCGTAAGCGGCCGCCAGTTGGTGGACTTCATATAAAGTGCGCCAGGCCCAGGCGTCGATTTCCTGCCACAGGTAGTTCAAAATATCAAAGAGCAGCGGCCATTCGTGGCGGCAGGCGGGGCAGTTGAGATTGATGGTCACGTTGGCCTGCGGATCGATTTCGGCCAGCCTGACCTCAACCGCCTGGCGTACCGTTGCCGGCAGCCGTTTGACGTTGACCGCCTTGCCCTGGCGCGTGGCCTCAACGATACAGCGAGCCAACAACTGCTGCTCCGCCTCGTCCGGGTCAGACAGTTGGGCGGCGGCCAACAAATCCTGGCTGTTGGGCGGGCGCAGTTGCAGCGTGTAGCCGCGGCTGGTCAATTCGGTTACGGCCGTTTCCGTCTCGTCAACCAGAACATCGGCCACCTGAAAGCTAAACTCCAGCGCTTCGCCACAGGCCGGGCAGGTGGCCACGCCGGGCAGCGCCGGGCCAAAAAGCTGTTGGCGCAGGACCAGCAGGTGGCGATCACGCCGGCCTACCGGCAGCGCTGCCAGTTCCTCGGTGGCGTAATCGGGCAAAACGGCCGTTAGCAGCAGCAGCGCCCGCCACACCGGCGGCTGTGACCAGCCCTGCTCCCAAATAGCCAGTAGCGTCTGGGCGGGGATAGGGTGCATAGGAAAGTCTCGTTTCCGCACGTAAAACGTAAAAGCGTAAAACGTAAGAGTAGGCATACGAGCCATTACGTTTTACGCATTACGCATTACGCACTACGGCTCCGTAAACGTCGGCTCACTCGGCTCGCTCACTTCGTAATCCCGCTCCCAGCCCTCATTTTGCAGGGTGAGGGTCTGGATGGCCACAGCATTGGCGCTGGCGTCCAGTTCGGGCATCGCCTGGAATTCTGACACCCAGCAGCGGAAAACGTTGTAGGCGATTACCAGTTGGCCGGCCTCGTTGTAGACCTCGATGGTGATGTCTTTGCGGAAATCTCTGAGCGAAACCTCGACACCCAGACCGGCACCGAAGTTCCACACCTTGTTGGCCCACTGCTCGAATTCGGGATCGTGGGTTACACCCCGCTCCAGGGTGATCGGTTCGTATTTGGTCTGGCCGGGCGATTTGCGGACGGTGCTGGGATCGCCCCCTTCACGGTGTTCGACGACCTCGGTGGTGCGCTTGAGCGCCCCCACTTTACTGACACCGGCCACGAAACGGCCGTCCCATTTCACGCGAAACTTGTAATTTTTATACGGATCAAACCGTTCGGCATTTACACTAAACTGTGCCATCAGAGCCTCCTCTGCTAATTATGAAGGATGAATTATGAAGGATGGGATCACCCATTATGTTTCCACCTGGCCGGCAAGTTGTTGAATCTTGAGGATCACGAATTCGGCCGGTTTGAGCGGGGCAAAGCCGACGAGGATGTTGACAATGCCCAGGTTGATGTCGTTTTGAGTCGTCGTTTCGCTGTCACATTTGACCAGGTAGGCGTCGCG
Organism: Anaerolineae bacterium; assembly: GCA_007123775.1. GTDB lineage: Bacteria > Chloroflexota > Anaerolineae > Promineifilales > Promineifilaceae > SLGK01. The sequence continues at coordinate 11,447 of SLGK01000283.1, forward strand.
TGGGGAACTGCCCTGGAAGGCACCCTGGCGGAACAGGTTGTGCATAAAAGCACCCACGTTCAGCCGAATCTGCCCCCAGAGCGGTTCGTCGTTGGGCTCAAA
>SLGK01000268.1 GCA_007123775.1 Anaerolineae bacterium
ACATCCCACAACCGTACTTTGCCATCCTGCCCGCCGCTGGCCAGGATGTGGCTGCCCGGATGCCAGCTCAGGGCCATGGTGCCCAGGCCGTGCCCTTTGAACAACCAGCGCGGCCGGCCGGAATCAGCCTCCCATACCGTCACTGGTCCACTCACTGCCGCCGCTGCCAGGAAACGGCCGTTGGGCGACCAGGCCAGGTCAATGACGTGATCGCCAATGCTGTTTTGCCAGATTGTTTGCATAGAATTCCTTTTGGAACGTAGTGCGTATTCCGTATTGCGTATCAGTTGGGTCAACACACTACGCAATACGCACTACGCAATACGGTTTACGCTACCAGGCAAGCCCGAAAACTCGCGTTCAGCGCATCCCGGTCCAGGTTACGGCCGATAAAGATGAGCGAGTTGTGGCGCGGTTGTTTACCCCAGGGACGGTCGGGACGGCCGTTAAACAGCATATGCACCCCCTGGAAGACGAATCGCTCCGGCATGTCGGCAATGCTCAACACCCCCTTCATGCGGTAGATGTCCGGGCCTTGTTCGCGCAGCAGCTTGCTCAGCCATTGGTTCAGCCGGTCCAAATCGAGATTGCCGGACGTGGTAATGCCCACCGAGGTCACTTCGTCGTCATGTTCGTGGGGTGGTTTGAATTCCCGCTGCGCCGCCGTTGCCAGCGACCCGGCCCCATTGTGCAGCGTCAGATCAAACTCGCTGGGGTGGTGTTCGGTAAAGAGGCCATAATAGCCCGGCTGTTCAATCTCCAGGCGGAAACGCATCTCTGCTTCTTCGTTGAGGGGCAGCCGGTAGAGGGCGCTGCCTGGCTTGAGGGGATCATGTTCGACCCAAACGGCCGTTTCGCGGCCGGCAAAAGTTAACTCCACCGTCGGCAGCGCAGCCATCATGGCCTCCTTTGTACCGGCTGTTATGGGGGAGAGCGCCACATCCATCGCCGGATCATCCGGTCCCGGCTGCAATACCAGATCGTAACTGCCCGGCTCTAGTTGATAAACACCGGCCCACTCAAAGGGATATTCCGGCTCCATGAAGTCCGGGTCCATATCCAGGGCACGTTCCAAGTCAAAGCCGCCCACGTTGAGAATATGGTCCAGGTCGATCAGGGCATCCTGAGTGCGGTAAATCGTGGCCGCTCCGTTCATCTGCCGGATACGCGCTTCCAATTTGTCTAACTCTGCCGGTATTACCAGGTCGATCTTGTTGAGCAGAATGACGTCGGCAAAGGCGATTTGGGCCTGCGCCTCTTCACTGTCGTCCAGCCGCTGCCAGATGTGATGGGCATCTACCAGCGTGACCACGCCATCGAGACGCAGTCGGCTTTCCATTTCGTGGTCCATATAAAAGGTTTGGGCTACCGGGCCGGGATCAGCCAGGCCGGTTGTTTCGATGAGAACGTAGTCGAATTTGTAGCGACGCTTCATTAGATTGCCCAGAATGCGAATCAGGTCGCCGCGCACGGTGCAGCAGATGCAGCCGTTGTTCATCTCAAACACTTCTTCGTCTGAGTTGATGACCAGTTCATGGTCAATGCCCACTTCGCCGAACTCGTTCTCGATGACGGCAATGCGTTTGCCATGCTGCTCGGTCAGAATCCGGTTGAGCAGGGTTGTCTTGCCCGAACCGAGAAAGCCGGTCAGGACGGTTACGGGTACACGTTGGTCTGTTACTGGTTTGATTTCCATTGTTGTCTCCTCATAAATAGGACGGAAGACAAAGGACGGAAGACGGAGGAACACGCTCCGTCATCGGTCATCGGTCATCCGTCACCGGTTATCGGTCAGTCGTCATTTTGTAAAGCCAGATGATGGTGGCCCGGTTCTAGTAAGCCGGCACCGCAGCCGGGTTGGTTGGTTTGGGTTGCGCGAAACGGCCGTTCACCTGGCGTGTCTGGCGTAACTTCCAGCCGCCATATCTCTTGCACGGGGCAGAAACCGTTGCCACGATAAAAGGTTTGGGCCTGCTTGTTGTGGGCGGTGACGTATAACTGTACTTGCTCAAAACCGGCAGCGACCGCCCATTGGTGGGCCTGAGCCACGAGCTGGCGACCCAGGCCATAACCCCGGTAGTTGGGCTGCACGTAGAGGGCCACCAGTTCGGCCCAATGGCGCTGCCGAAAGAGGGGGGAATCGTGGTGGGCCTCCATGATCAAAAGGCCGGCCGGTAGTTGGGCCGCGCTCCCGTTATTGGCGGTCTCTCCGGCCCAGGCCAGCAGCCAGAGCGAGCTATCTTCCTGATGGGTGCGCCGGAAATGGTCGTAGAGCCGGTCACGCCAGCCGTCGGCCAGGGCAAATTTGTAATCCAGGGCGGCGTTGTAGGCGTGCAGTGCCTCAAAGAGAGCGGCCACCGCGTCAAAGTCAGCCAGCGTGGCTTCTCGGAACAGGAACGGCTGGTCAGCCGGTTCGGCACAGGGAGCTAAATCGGCGGTAGTAAAGATGGGGCGGTAGGCGTCGTGGCCGGGGCCGTACATTTCGTCCATCAGGTGGGCGTAGTCGGCCGCTTGCGTAGGGTCGGCATACCAGCGCACGCCCAGGTAGTCGGCCGCTTTGACAATGCCCAGGATGCTGTGCTGGATTTCTTCGTGGGTATAGTCGGGGCCAACGGGAATGAGCAGCCAGCGGGCCAGGTGAACGGCCGTTTGCTGTGCCCCACCATACCCTTCTGCCCGCAGGGCGGCGTAATGGATGGGGTATTGATCGCTGAGGCGAGTGACGGGGGTGTTTTCTGCCTGAACGTAGGCGGCAAAGGTGGTCGGTTCGATCTGGGGCGGAATCTGTATCGCCAGGGCGTGGGGCAGGGCCGTGGCCGGGGTTAAGGGGAGCAGATGCAAGCCGGCCGCTTCTTGCAAACCATCGCTAACTTCCCGGAGCGATTCCCATTGGCGCTGAACCAGACCGTCAGGGCCGTAGAGTCGCTGCTGTTGGGCCGCCGCCCGGTCCGGGTCTGGCTGATCGTCACTGGTGAGTAACGGCCGTAGCTGCCGGTAAAGCTGCTGACCCCACTCCCCCCGAAAGTGGAGCAGCGCCCCAGAATTGCTCTCATCCTGGCTAAGGTGGAGGCCATAGAGGGTAACAGCCGGGGTCTGTGCCCGGCTGGCCGGTAAGGCGAGGCTGGCAGGCAAAGGCACGGATTGGCTGTAATCGAGCCACCAGGTATTGTGGTCGGGCAGGTGGCCGGGGGGCAGCGCGGCTGGGGGCTGTGCCCAGCGGATGGCGGCGGGGGGCAAGGTGGCGAAGCCGAGGCTGGCCGTCAAGGGCATGAAGTGGGGATTGGCCCCGTGTTGTTTGACGGCTTCGGCCAGGGCGCGGTTGGCGTTGGCCGGGATAGCGACTTTCTCACCGGCTAACACATTGGCCGCTTGCAACAGCAGTGTGCGGGCGCGGGCCGGGTTGCGTAAAAGCAGGATGGGGTCGGTTTGGTGGGAAGAAACGGCCGTTTGCCATGCGTCTACGGCCGCCTCCGGTTCGGCCGGGGGGCAGGGGTAGACCAGGGGCAGCGTCAGGCAGTCGGCCAGTGGCGGATGGGCGGCGTAATCGGGGCCGCGCACGGGTAATCCGCCCAATACCCCGGCCGGGCACATCCCCCCCAACCAGCGTGTGGCCCAGTTGATGGGGGGGCCGTTACGAAAAGTGTGGATAGGCATAGTCTCTCTCCTGTGGTGTGAAGCGTAAAACGTAAAACGTAATGCGTAAGGTCTCTTTGTTTACGTTTTACGCATTACGCTGTGCTGCCCACATTTCCCGCGCCCAGGCTAACGCCTCTTCATAGGGGTCGGGAGCGGGCGGGGCGTTGGCAACCAGGCAGGCGTCAAAGCGGTTTTGCAAGGCGTGGGGGTCGATACTGCCGGCTTCGCCAATGAAAACCAGTTCGGTATACGGGGTTTGGTCGGCCCAAAGCGCATCACGGGTCAGGCGAATGCGGGTGCCGGCCACCTGGAGGATACCGCGCTGTTCGGCCATGTGGTCCATATAGACAATGCCTTTGGCCCGATAGATGGTGGGGGGCAGTGTCTTGAGCGCGTCGTATAGCGCATGGTAGGTGAACGGCTCGTCGCTGCGGTAGCGCCAGGTGTTGAAGACAAGTGTATGGTCTTCATGGTCATGGTCATGGGTATGCTCATGGGCATGATTATGCTCGTGGGCATCAGAATGCTTGTGGGCATGGTTATGGGCATGAGTATGCTCATGGTGATGATCATGCTCATGCTTGTGGACGTGTTCGGGGTGGACGTGAATATCCAGGGTGTCTGCGGCGGTTATGGTTTCCAGGGTATGGCGACCGACGCTCAGAACCAACTCTAACGGGACACGGCCGTGACTGGTTTCCAAAACACGTACTTCTGGCACCAGGTCGCGGATGAGTTCGACGACCAGGCGCAGGGTTTCGGGCGGCACCAGGTCGATTTTGTTGAGAATCAGAAAGTCGGCTATGCCTATCTGACGGCGGGCGAGCATGGCGGAACGGCCGTTTAACTGTAACAACTGCTCAGCATCGACGACGGCCAGAATGCTGTCAACGGCCGTTGCCTGGCGCAGTTCGGGCGAGAGGGTAAAGGTGAGGGCGACCGCGCCGGGGTCGGAAACGCCGCTGGCTTCGATAAGGATATAGTCGGGTGGATCGTCGGTTTGGATGAGGTCGAGAACGGCCGTTTCCAAATCACCACGAATGGTACAGCAGATGCAGCCGTTAGCCAGGCTGATCGTTTCACCCTCAACGCCCACCACCAGTTGGGCATCAATGTTGACCTCACCAAAATCGTTGATCAGCACCGCCATCCGCAGCCCATGCTCGGCGTGGAGAATATGATTCAACAGCGTTGTTTTGCCCGCTCCCAAAAAGCCGGTCAAGATGGTAACGGGGATAGATTTTGTAGTCATGGCCTTTATCGGCTCTCCTTGAAAATAACGTGACGCCGCACAAACGGATCATATTTCCGCAGCTCCAGCCGGCCGGGATTATGGCGGCGATTCTTTTCCGTGTAATAGATGTAGCCACTTTCCGGGCTACGCAATTTAACAAGCTGACGAGGTCCTTTTTTCTTAGCCATCATTCAATCTCCTATATCACATCTTTCAGCCGCAGACCGCGCTTCTTGAGGTAAGGCATCAGACCAGTTTTGCTTACTGTACGCAGGGCGCGGGCCGACATTTTAAGCCGCACACTGCGACCTAGCTCAGGCACATAGATAGTGCGCTTTTGTACATTCAGATCAAACGTGCGCTTTGTCTTCTTTTGTGAAAACGAGACGTTGTTGCCGGTTAGTGGTTTACGCCCACTGATTTTGCATTTTGCCATGAGAGTGTCTCCTCCGAAAATGTAGGTCAAGCATCCCTGCTTGACCACGCAAACAGGATGTTTGCGCTACAGATTACCATCTGCCATTTGACTGGCAGCTTTTATGTTTGAGCCAGAAACGCATTGGTTAGTTGCAAGTCGCCCGCTTGCCAATGGGCCATTTCCTCATCGCTGAGCAGGCAGCTATCCAGGCTGGCGGTCAGCGCCTCTTTTTCCAACTGCTGGCCGATACAGGCGATTTCCTGGCGGCGGTCGCCGTAGGGTTCGGCCCAGGCGTCGTTGATTTCAAGCTGGATGTCGGCATCATCGGGCCAGTTTTGAGACGGCTCAGCGGCCCACCAGCGGCCGGCCAGTTCAAAGTAGCCCTGGCGTGATACCTGTGACCAGTAATAGGCCATGTCGTTTTCGCTGGCCAGCCAGAGGAAGCCTTTGGAGCGAATGAGCTGTTTGAAGCCGCCCTGCTGAATGAAGTCGAGCAGCCGCTGGGGATGAAATGGCCGTCTGGCCCGGTAGACAAAGCTGCTGATACCATACTCATCCGTTTCCGGGATGTGGTGGCCTTGCAGCTCTTCGGCCCAGCGGGGCAGTTGGGCGGCCGCTGCCAGGTTGAACAGGCCAGTGTTGAGTACCCGGTCCAGGGGAATCTGGCCGTAGGTTGTTTCCAGCACCACCGCATTCGGGTTAAAGCGGTGCAGATAGCTCCTGAGTTGGGCCAGTTCGTCGGCCGTGACCAGGTCGGTTTTGTTGATCAGGATCACGTTGGCAAACTCCACCTGCTCCACCAGCAAATCGGCTAAGGTACGGCCGTCTTCATCGGTAACGGCCAGCCCCCGGTCGGCCAGCGTTTGGGTGGTGGTGTATTCGTGCAGCCAGGTGGCGGCATCCACCACCGTCAGCATGGTGTCTAAATGGGCCACGTCAGAGAGAGAACGGCCGTTTTCGTCCAGTTCAAAATCAAAGGTGGCGGCCACGGCCATCGGCTCAGAAATGCCGGTTGACTCAATGAGCAGGTAATCGAAGCGGTTCTCGGCAGCCAGCTTACTGATTTCCAGCAGCAAATCTTCGCGCAGGGTGCAGCAAATACAGCCGTTGCTCATCTCTACCAATTTTTCCTCGGTGCGGCTGAGATTGGCCTGGCCCTCTTTGATCAGTTGGGCGTCAATGTTGACCTCGCTCATGTCGTTGACGATGACGGCCACCCGCAGCCCTACCCGGTTGTGGAGGACGTGGTTGAGCAGCGTCGTCTTGCCCGCGCCTAAAAAGCCCGACAGCACGGTGACGGGTAAACGTTTTGTTGGAGAATATTGTCCGTTTTGGTTCATGATTCCTCTGTACGGTTATCTATCCTGCAAAAGGCCATAAACTGACATTTTGCGTTCTGGTTGCAAGTGGCAAGTTGCTGGTTGCAAGTAATGTTTTCGGCGTAATTTGCTACTCGCCACTAGCAACTTGCCACCTGATGAAATGCAACTTTGTAGCCTTGCAAAGTGTAACAGCCCTTATTGATACTTTATATCATTAAGATTGTCAAAAAAAGAGCGTTTTTACTCATCTAGTTGGTGCTGGCCAAAGACCAGGCATCACGGACCCAGTTCATGGCCGCTTTTAGGGGGGATAGGATAGTCTGATTTTCCTTGAGGCAGGCGGCAAAGCTGGTTGCCAGCTTATCGGTGTCAAAGCCGTTGGCCTGACCGATGAACACGATATTGGTTGCCGGTGGCTGGCTGCCCCAGGGTTCGCCAACGACCAGGTGTGCCCGCTTGCCCACCACATTGAGTACACACTGGCGGTCAGGCGCTTCATTGAGGTAAAGGAAGCCTTTGGCGCGGTAGATGCTGGTGGGCAGGTTGTTGACCACTTTCTGAATGGCTTTGAAGGCAAACGGCCGTTTCTCTGTGTAGTGCCAGGTGTGGAAAAGTAGACCGTGATCGTGGCTATGATCATGGCCAGCCACCGGCCCCTGCGCGGCGTGGACGTGAACGTCATGGGCCTGACGGCTCATGAGCCGCTGCGTATCAATCTCGCCTGGTCCCAGAATTAGTTTGAGGGAGACCTGACCGAAACTGGTTTCCAGAATGCGTGCCTGGGGCACAATCTGGCGAATGTAGGCCCTGGCTGCGTCCAATGCAGTTGCTGATACCAGGTCCACTTTGTTGAGAATGACGATATCGGCCGTGCCAATCTGGTCTATGGCCAACACCTGGTTCTCGGCCGGAATCTGCTCAATCTGATCGGCATCGACAACCGTCAGGATCGTTTCTAAAGAAACGGCATTGAAGAGGCTGGGATGAAAAAAGGTATGGGCAACGGCCAGCGGGTCAGAAACGCCGCTCGTTTCTACCAGGATGTAGTCGGGTGGCTCCGGGCGGGCGCAAATCTGACATACGGCAGCCAAGAGATCATCCCGAATCGTGCAGCAAATACAGCCGTTAGCCAGATTGACCGTATCTTCCCCCTCAATGCCCACCACCAGTTGGGCATCTATATTGACTGCGCCAAAGTCGTTGACCAAGACGGCAATCCGTAAGCCGTGATCGCTATGCAGGATATGGTTGAGCATGGTGGTCTTGCCCGCGCCCAAAAAGCCGGTGAGTATGGTGGTGGGGATTGGTTTTTTTGTCATAGGTTGTTTTCGTATTGCGTGTTGCGTATTGCGTAGCCTAATAGTTGAATAGAAAGGTTGCCTACCGCCTTCGCACGGGGTAGCAGCAGGGGCAGCTGGCACTATGGGTGCTGGGTGATGGTTTGTCGGCTGGAGAAACGGCCGTGCTGCGCCCCTTGCTAAACATAAAAGAGGTGATACCGCGTACCAGCCTCTCGCCACACAGTGGGCAGTCCAGCGGCTCATCCGCCTGGCTCATTTTGCGCCGCTCTTCCACCTGTATCTCACAACTGGGACAGCGGTAAACGTAGGTAGGCATTTATCTCAAAAGTAAAACGTAAAGCGTAAAACGTAACCAGAAAAAGTTTACGTATTACGTTTTACGATCAAATCGTACAAAATCTTGAAAACTCTTTTTCCATATCAGCGCACCACTTCCCAGGCCAGGTGAGCCAGTTCGGGGGCGATTAGTTTTTCCCAGGCCAGCTTGACGGCGTTGGGCGAGCCGGGCGTGGAAATGATAACCCGCTGGCGGTAAACGCCGGCTGTGGCCCGTGATAACATGGCGGCCGCTCCCACTTCTGACCAACTCAACATGCGAAACAGTTCACCAAAGCCAGGCAGCCGCTTTTCCAGCAGCCGGTCCAGGGCGTCAAAAGTGGTGTCACGGGGGGCAATACCGGTGCCACCGTTGCATAAAATGACGCGGGCTTCGGTTTGCACGAGTTGATTGATAACGGCCGTTACCCTTGCCGGGTCGTCAGGAGTTAACTCGTAAGCAACGACGTGGTGGCCCATCTCCTCAATTCTTGCCTGTAGGTAGTGGCGGTTTACGTCCGTCTCTGGTGTGCGTGTGTCGCTAATCGTGACCAGAGCCAGGCCAACGGGCCCGGCTAAGTTGGCCTGTGCTTTGTGCTGTGTTGTGCTGGTTGAACTCATGATGTCTTTTGAATGGTACGGCTGCTGATTACTAAACCGCTAGTTATTGATACTTTATATCAAATTCTAACAGAGATGCTGTACACGTCAAGGCATAAGCCGGATTAAGCACGCGTTGTTCGCGCCGGCAGACAAGCAGTAGTCATCGTGGCGATCCCCTGGCCGCTGGCGCAGCGTAATGGTGGCCACGGCTCGTCTGGCGTCAGGCTTGGTTGGCTGCGAGCAATCTGGGTCGCTAACGCCGTAGCGCAAGCCTACAAGTTTTGTTTTGTATTTACAACAAGCTTATGTATAATGTTGGCAGGCTTTCTGTTTGCGGTCAATTGACCGGCCTGAAAGCAGACAAAGAAAAAGCCCCAAATAACTTCACTTTTGCCGGAGCGGAGTTACAGGGGCTGGCGGTGTTAGCTAGATTATGGCCAACTTTTCTCTTTTGGTCAAGTATCTGCCATTATATCATCGCCACCAATCAAATCTGGAGAGCGGCGATGGCCCACCTAAACTCCTTGGTCAGACGTCAATCTAATAATCAGATGCTTCCCGGCACATTTCCTGTGTCACGTGTTCGGTCGGTTGATCGCGCTGGCATAATTGTTGGCTATTTCCGGGCAGGTGGTGCTGCCCGGTTATTGGCAAAAACCTGGCTATTGGCAAAAACTCCGTTATTGGCAAAAACTTCGTTATTGGCAAAAACTTCGTTATTGGCAATAGCCCGGTTATTAGCAAAAAAGAAAGCCAGGTATTGGTAGTACCTGGCTTTCAATAATTCCGTTTGTGAACTGCATATTTCGCTGAGTTTCGGGCGTTGGTAGCGCCTTCAGTGCGAAGCCCCTTAGTTGGGGTGGGGGTATTTGTATCCCCAGCAGTTTTGTTATGAGAAAAGCATAGCACAGAGTAAAGGGATTGTCAAAAAATGGATTTGGCGGTTATGGGAGAAATGGGCAATGGTCTGGTTAGGATGATAAGAGAGGGCTGGGAAGTCGGCCGGTGCTGCTTAGCGTTAATCTGGGCAGCACCGGCTGGTGGCTCAGTCCGCCAGAAAGCAAAAAAGCCGGTGCGGTAACACGGGCTTCCTTTGCTGAAATGTAGTTTGTTTCATTAGTCGCATAGTTGTGAGGTCTTGAGTGCGGTAACACTCGTGGCCTGACCCGGCGAAGCCCCTTTAATGGGGAGGGGGTAGGTGTGTTTATTACCAATCTATGCAACGCAGTTTAGTTGATAGAATAGCACAGGTTGAAAGGTGTGTCAATGGTTATGGCAAGTGGTCGTAGAGCGCAAGTGTGGTGGTTACCAAGTCTAACAGACAGGCTATTTTGTGGGGCCGGCCGGCTTGCGTGCGGGACAAGTGGGGTGTTGGGCCAACACCCGTTGGCCAACTCCCGTTGGGCCAACACCTGTTGGCCAACAGACAATGGCGGGTTTCGTTTGAGAGGAAAGATCTGATGGGGCTTACTTGATCGCAGAGCGGCTTGGGAAATCGGCCGGTGGTTCGCAGCCAAACGCGGTGCGGCCTACCGGCTGGCGGCCCAATGCGCCAGAAAGCAAAAAATCAGCGCGGCAACGCTGATTACTTTTGCTAACTTTTCGCTTTTTAACCGCATACCTAAGGTGTTCGGCGTGTTGGTAGCACTCCGAACCCTAAGACTGAGGCCCCTTGCTTGGGGAGGGGGGAGGTATGTCTAAATACCTCCGATGCGGCCTAATTCAATAAGGAGAATAGCACAGGTTGCCCCCCGCGTCAAGCCCTGCACGTGCTTCGTGTAGACATTGACAACGGGAAACAACTTTGCTTTCACCATGGCATCGGTTGTTCCTGAACCGTCGTCAGCTTTGCTGACGGCCAACGAACGTCTATTAACCCTGCGAGTGCAGGCCCAGGCCCGGCGTCTGGCGGCCGCGCCGCCAGACGCATTTCCTGCTGAAACGATGGCGGCTAGGGTAGGGGATGGCAGTCAAGCGGTGCCTGATTTGCTCCCGCCTTCGTTGCCGCGCCATTTGGGTTGGGGGAGTGAGCCGCTGACCCGTGTTCTGCGTCAGGCTCAGGCCCAACAGCAGGTTGAGCGAGCCGCGGCTAATACGGAGACGGTCAGCCAGTTTGCGCGTGATAAAACGGCCGTAACGGGCCACGAGACGGGGAATGGTGACTCTACCTGTAATAAGAAGGCTGACTGTAATAAGAAGGCTGAGGTCAAACTCTATCCCGACATCGGTCTGGCCATGCTGCGTCAAGAACAAACGGCCGCCGGCCGCCTCTGGCTGCTGCTCCGTTTGCTAGACGAAGAGGGCCAGGGTTGGCTTCGTGTAGCGAATATCAGACAACTTCTAACCAAAAAGAACTCAGACACCTATCTCTGCGGCTGGCGGCAGTTACGCAACCTGCTGCGGGTGGGGGAGGGGCTGTATTGGCAGCGGGACGAGGATCGTATCTGGCTGCGGTCGGCGGCTAAGGTGGCGTATGGGCTGGGGTTGGAGCGGTTGAACGGCCGGCCGGTGGCGCTGCCGTTAGAAGCGTTGGTAAACGGGATCGGCCGCTTCCGGGCCGAACTGTATGCCGCTTTCCACAGCGGCCGCGTCAAGACAAACCCTGATGGTGAGGCGCAAGCCGCGCCCATTGCCCGCGAGACGCTCACCAACCTGAGTGGGGTGGGGGAGACGACGCAGCGGC
>SLGK01000031.1 GCA_007123775.1 Anaerolineae bacterium
CGATCATGACAAAATAAGCTGCGGGGTAAAGGTAATCTTCACCCGTTTCATCAACGATGCGGACGTAATTACTTTTGGCGGCCGATTCATCAGGCAGAGCTTGATAGACCATTCTAACTTTCAGGTCATCTTCGTAGCCGTTATTCTTAATGCAGATGGCAAAACGGGAATCAAAATCCATACTACATCATAGCAGTTCAAGTCATAAAACTCAAGTGACCGAAACGAGCAGCTACGAAATACGCAATACGCAATACGCAAAGGATTCACTATGACTAACCAACCCTCCCAATGGCAGCAAAGCATTGAAGGCGAGTGGCACGGGCTGCCCTCGATTTTTGACGCGCAGGGCAACCATGTGGGCTATAACAAGGTCTACCGGTCGAGCATCTTTGCCGACGGCCGTACCACCTACTACATGGACACTCGCCTCGACGCCGTGGGGCCACTGCGGGCACGCTACGAGGCCACCGAGTTCGCCTTTGGCGTGCAAGACAGCGACCAGGACCGCATCTACCTGGGGCCGGACTTTATCGGCGCGGGCCATCCTTACGGCACGCTGGTAGACGCCCATTATTACTCCCCCGCCTGGCGCAGCGACCTGCGCACGATGGTCCACATTCTGCCCGACGGCCAGACCCAGGTCTACTCCTCGCTGCTCTACGACGGGCCAACCATCAGCGGCGTCTTCAACGGCCTCTACCGGGTGGCCTACGACTACCACACCAACCCGGACACGAAGGCAACCATTGACGCCTTTGTCGAGAGCGAACGGGCCAACGGCCAGAAATCCCACGTCCTGCCCAACAAACAAAACGGCCGTTGGACGGGCGAGATGCAGGTTTTTGACGCGCAGCAGCAGCCGGTCGGCAGCAACCGGGTAATCATCAACTACCGGCCGCTCGACCTGGTACGGGCCGAAATGGAAATCACCATCAGCGGCGTGATAGAGCGGCAGTATACCTTTGCCCGCACCCGCCACAACAACCAGCACACCTTCGACGGGCCGGACGTATATGGCAATGGGCTGGGGTACGGCCGTGCCCTCTACACCAGCCAGCATTTCTACGGCCAATCGCTCAAAATTCGCGGCCGCGAATTTATCATTGACGACGACTACACCCTCAGCGCCGTCTGGCACTTCCTGGCCTCCGACAAATCCCAATACATGACCTTCGGCGTCCTAACCTGGGAGCCGGGGGATGAGGTGATTAAGGCAACTTATTGACGGAAGACCGACGACCGAGGACGGAGGGTTGCTTCCGTCCTTCGTCTTCCGTCCTCCGTCCTGAAAAGACCATGACCATTGACTCCGACCAATTCAAACAAGCCATGTCCCAATTCGCCAGCGGTGTGACGGTGGTGACGACCGTCCACCAGGGGCAGCCCATTGGCATCACGGCCAGCTCCTTCAGCAGCCTGAGTCTGGAGCCGCCGCTGGTGCTGGTCAGCCTCAGCAAGCGTCTCTTTACCCACCGCGTCATTGAGGAGAGCGGCGTCTTTGCCGTCAGCGTCCTCAGCGCCTACCAACAAGAGTTGGGGATGCGCTTTGCCGGCATGATACCCGACATCGAAGACCGTTTTGCCGGGCTGGAGACGACAACGGCCGTTACCGGCTGCCCCATCCTGCCCGACTGCCTGGCCTGGATAGACTGCACCGTCTGGGCCAGCTACGACGGCGGCGACCACACCATTTTCGTGGGCCAGGTGCAGGCTGTGGACGCGGGCGAGGCCGACATGCCCCTGCTCTACCACAACCGGCTCTGGCGGCGCAGCGAAGCCCTGACCGAGCCGACCATCCCGCCGGGGGCCACCCTCATCGAAGTTGGCCCCCGCGACGGCTGGCAGACGCTAGAGACATTTATTCCCACCGAATTGAAGGTAGGCATCATCCGTAAACTGGCGGCGGCCGGGCTGAAACGGATTCAAGTCACCTCCTTCGTTCATCCCAAACTGGTGCCGCAAATGGCCGACGCCGAAGCAGTCTGTGCCCAACTGCCCCGGCTGGATGGCGTCGTCTACAACGGGCTGGTCTTAAATATGAAAGGTCTGGAACGTGCCCACGCCGCCGGTTTGACCCACGTGGACATGGGTGTACCGGCCAGCGAAACGCTGAGCCAGAAAAACGCCAACTGCTCTATTGCAGAAGGTATGGCCCGCATGGCGGAGATGGTTGCCTTTGCCCACGAGCGGGGCATGACGGTGCGCGGCGGCGTGCAGACCGCCTTTGGCTGCGTCTACGAAGGCCCCATTGAGCGGGGTAAGGTGGTCCATCTGGCCCGCCGCTTCCTGGCTATGGGCGTGGACGAACTGTCACTGGCCGATTCGGCCGGGCTGGGCAACCCCAATCAGGTGCGGCGGCTGGTGCAGGAGATACGGCCGTTAGCCGGCGACACCCCCATCGTTCTCCACCTCCACGACACGCGGGGTATGGGGCTGGCCAACTGCCTGTCCGCCCTCAAGAGCGGTATCACCCACTTTGACACCTCCTTTGGCGGGCTGGGCGGCTGCCCCTTCATTGAGGGGGCCAAAGGCAACATCCCCACCGAAGACACGGCCCATATGCTGCACGAAATGGGAATCAGCACGGGCCTGGATCTGGCGGCGGTAACGGCCGTTTCCCGCCAGATGGCTAACTTTTTGGGACAAGAACTGCCGGGGAAAATCTATCTATTGGACGGATGACGGAAGACGAAAGACGGAGGCGTATTCCGTCATCCGTCGTCGGTCTTCCGTCAAGAAAATTATGAACCAAACAATCGCCGAAAAAATCATCTCGCAACACGTCGGCCGGCCGGTGCGAGCCGGAGAGGTGGTAATTGTGCCGGTGGCTGGGGCGATGGCCACCGACACGACAGCACCGCTGGCGATCCGCGCCTTCCGTGAGATGGGCGGGACGCGGCTGTGGGATTCGGCGCGGGTGTCGCTGGTGATTGACCACGCCGCGCCGGCCCCCAACGAACGCATTGCCAATTTGCACAAGATGATGCGCGATTTTGCCGCCGAGATGGGCTGCCACTTCTATGACGTGGGGGAGGGCATCTGCCACCAGTTGATGGTGGAAAACGACCACGTGCGCCCCGGTGATATTTTCCTGGGGGCCGATTCCCACACGCCGACGTATGGGGCGCTGGGGGCCTTTGCCGTGGGCGTTGGCTCGACCGACCTGGCGGCCACCTGGCTGACGGGCCAGACCTGGCTGAAAGTGCCGGGATCGATCAAGGTTGTGCTGAACGGCCGTCTCCCCCTGGGCGTCACGGCCAAAGACGTGATTTTGCGCCTGGTGGGCCAGTTGGGCATTGCCGGAGCCACCTATGACGCGGTGGAGTTTACGGGTACGGCCGTTCACCCCCTCACCCTGGCCAGCCGCATGACCCTGGCCAACATGGTGGCCGAAATGGGGGCCAAGACAGCGCTGGTGGATACGGCCGGCCTGACTTTGCCCTACCCCTTTACCCCCACGCTGCCCGATCCCGACGCCGCTTACCGGGCGGTCATTGAGCTGGACGTGTCCGGCCTGCGCCCCCAGATTGCCATCCCCCACTCACCCGACAACGTGGTGGACATTGACCGGGTAATCGGGCGCAAGATTGACGCGGCCTTTATCGGCTCTTGCACCAACAGCCGGCTGGAAGATTTACAGGCAGCGGCGGCGGTGTTAAACGGCCGTTCGTTGGCCCCCCACGTCCGCCTGATTGTAGCCACCGCCTCCAAACGGGTTTTCAACCAGGCCCTACAGGAAGGCACGATTGCGACGCTGGCGGCCGCCGGGGCCACCTTCATCACCTCCGGCTGTGGCCCCTGTGTCGGCACCCATCAGGGCGTGCCCGGCAACGGCGAAGTCGTCATCTCCAGCGCCAACCGCAACTTCCGCGGCCGCATGGGCAACCCCCACGCCGAAGTTTATCTGGCCTCGCCTGCTGTGGTGGCCGCTGCCGCTGCTGCGGGGGAGATTGTTGACCCGGAAATATTTATGACGAAGGACGGAGGACCAACGACGGAGGAGATGCTCTCCGTCTTCCGTCTTCCGTCCTCCGTCGGCTAACCCTATGAACATACTCACTGGCCTCGCCCACGTTTACGGCGACAACATTGATACCGACCGGATTATTCCGGGCAAATATACAAAAACATTGGACCTAAGCCACCTGGCGGCCCACGTCCTGGAAGATTTGGACCCGACCTTTCGGGAGCGGGTGCAACCGGGGGACATTTTGGTAGCCGGCCGTAACTTCGGCTGCGGTTCGTCACGGGAGCAGGCCCCATTGGCCTTGAAGGCGGCAGGCATAACGGCCGTTATCGCCCACTCCTTCGCCCGCATCTTTTTCCGTAACGGCATCAACGTCGGCCTGCCCCTGTTAGAAATCGGGCCGCACACTATTGAGAATGGCTGTCAGCTAACAGTTGACCTGGTAAACGGCCGTGTCACCGACCACACCACCAACCAAACCTACCAGGCCACCAAACTACCGGCCGTCATGCTGGACATTTTGGAAGCCGGTGGCCTGGTCAATTACCTGAAAGCACATGGAAATTATTGACGTATTGCGTATTGCGTAAAGGTTCTACGCAATACGGAATACGAAATACGCAATGACCCTACCTCTATCTAATGTCCGCGTTCTGGAATTTAGCCACGCCGTGCTTGGCCCGGCGGCCGGGCTGCATTTGGCCGAATTTGGGGCCGAGGTGATCCGCATCGAGCGCACGCCCGACGGCGATCCCACGCGGCGATTGCCCGGTTTTGGCCAGGGCTATCACACCATGTTTAACCGCAACAAAAAGAGCCTGGTGGTGGACCTGAAACGAGAAGAGGGCCAGGCCATTGTCCACAAGCTGCTGGACACGGCCGATATTCTGATCGAAAACTTTGGCCCCGGCACGATGGCGCGGCTGGGCTTGGGCTATGAGCAGTTACACGGCCGTTTCCCCCGCCTCATCTACTGCGCCCTCAAAGGTTTTATGCCCGGTCCCTACGAAAAACGAACCGCCCTCGACGAAGTGGTGCAGATGATGTCCGGCCTGGCCTACATGACCGGGCGACCGGGCGACCCCCTGCGGGCCGGGGCGTCTATCATTGACATCATGACCGGCGTCTACGGGGCCATGGGCTGCCTGTTGGCCCTGCAAGAGCGGGAAAAATCGGGTCGGGGACAGTTGGTACAGAGCGCGTTGTTTGAAACGGCCGCTTTTATCATGGGCCACCACATGGCCTACGCCGCCATCGCCCAGGAGCCAGTGCCCCCCATGCCCGCCCGCGTCAGCGCCTGGGCTATCTACCAGCAGTTTGAGACGGCCGATGGCGGTCGCGTCTTTGTGGGTGTTACCAGCGACCAGCAGTGGCACCGTTTTTGCGACCTGTTCGAGCGACCCGACTGGCTGGCCGACGAACGGTTGCAGACCAACAACGGCCGTATCGCCCAACGTGACTGGTTCCTGCCCCAGGTGGAATCGCTCATGGCCGGCCTGACCCAAAGCGACATCGTCGCCCGCTGTGAGGCGGCCAATCTACCCTTTAGCCCCATCGCCCACCCCGAAGATTTATTTGACGACCCGCAGCTTAACGAAGGCGGCAGTTTGCAGGAGGTGACATTGCCAGACGGCCGTTCGGCCAGGTTGCCCCGCCTCCCCCTGCGCCTCGACGCCCAGCCCTACGACCTGCGCTGCCAGCCACCCCCCGCCGGCCACCACACCCGGCCCCTCCTGCGCCAACTCGGCTACAGCGAAGCGGAGATTGATACGTTAGAAAGAGATGGCATTGTGAAATGAATCGTAGTGCGTATTCCGTAAAGGTTCTACGCACTACGCACTACGCACTACGCACTACGGAGACACCTATGACCCAACTTGACCTACTCATCAAAAATGTACGCCTGGTACGACCGAATCAGAGCGGCGTGACCACGGGCGATATTGGCGTGAAAGACGGCCGTTTCGTCCAGATTGCGCCAGATATAGACCCGGCCACCGCCAGAGAAGTGGTGGACGGCCAGGGCCTGCTCGCCTTCCCCGGCGCGATTGATGCCCACATGCACGTCGGCATCTACCGCGACCTGGCCGACGACGCCCGCAGCGAGAGTCAGGCGGCGGCCCAGGGCGGCGTCACCACGGCCATGACCTACATCCGCACCGGCAGCTACTACCTCAACATGGGCGGTAGCTGGCGCGACTTTTGGCCCGAAGTGCTGCGCCGCTCCCAGGGCAACTATTACGTGGACTACGCCTACCACGTCTCCCCCATCGAAAGCCGCCAGTTAGCGGAGATGGATTACCTGGCCACTACCGCCGGTGCGCCCAACTTTGGCGAGGTCTTTATGTTCTATGGTTCGCACGGGCTGCACGGCCGTTCCGACAACCAGCGCCAGTGGCTCATGCTGCCCGATGGCGACCAGTACGACCTGGCCCACTTTGAGCAAATCTGCCGCCAGGCCGCCCAATTGCAGCAGCAGTACCCCGAACTGGCCCCCTACATCCAGGTCAGCTTTCACTGCGAGACACCCGAACTGCTGCGGGCCTACGAAAAACGGGTACGCCAACAAGGGGAATTAGATGGCTTGGCCGCCTGGCACGCCGCCCGCCCGCCCCACAGCGAAGCCCTGGCCATTGCCATGGTCGGATCAATCGCCCATTCGGCCGGCTTACAGCAGGTCAATATCCTGCATATCACCTCGCGGGCAGCCATGGATGCCGCCCTGACCGCTCGCGCCGCCTGGCCTAACGTAACGTTTGGCCTGGAAGTGGCCGCCGCCCACCTGCTGCTGGACACCTCGGCCGATTGTGGCACTTTTGGTAAGGTCAACCCGCCCATCCGCACCCCGGAGGACCGGGAATATTTATGGCAAAAGGTGCTGGACGGCACGGTGGAATGGATTATCACCGACCACGCCGCCTGCCCCCAGGCGATGAAAGTAGCGGCCGATAATCCCGACGACATCTGGGCGGCGCGGGCCGGCTTTGGCGGCACCGAATATCTGCTGCCCGCCATTTACAGCGAAGGCACGCGGCGCGGCCTCTCGCCCAACCGGGTGGCCGAACTGCTCTGCTACAACCCGGCGCAGCGCTTTGGCCTATCGCGCAAAGGGGACGTGGCCCCCGGCTTTGACGCCGACCTGGTTTTGCTCGATCCCGATGAGCGGTGGACCATTGACCCCGCCGCTTCCCTCTCAGCCCAGGAATACACGCCATTCGCCGGGCTGCCAGTCACAGGGCAGGTAAAACAAACATTTGTGCGCGGTAATCTGGTGTATGACAACGGCCGTATCCTCGGCCAACCACTGGGCCAATACCAAAAAAGACCAGGATAGATGCGTAGTGCGTAGTGGCTTTACGGAATACGCAATACGCAATACGGAACACGAAACAAGGAGACAATCATGCAAGCAACCCAAATCTTACTCGACCTGCTGGAAACCCAGCACAAGGCAGTCAACAGTGAATTTAGCGACCTCAACGATGAGGCGCTGAACTGGCGGCCGGATGCGGAGGCCAACAGCATCGGCATAACTGTCTGGCATCTGGGGCGGGTGGCCGATTTTGCCCTGACCCACCGGCTGGAAGGCCGGCCGGTAGATGAGCAGCGCTGGTTTACGGGCGGCTGGGCGGAAAAGACCGGCTACGACCCACGCGGCATTGGTGCGGCCGGCATGGGTATCTTAACCGGCTACACTCAGGAGGAGGTAGCCGCCATGCCTACCTTGAGCAGTGCCGACTTACTGGCCTACCACAACCAGGTGTACGAATCGCTGCTGGCCCATGTGCGTCAGCTAACGGACGCCGACCTGGATGAACCCGTACCCGGCGAAGGCCAACAGCGCAGCGTCTACTTCTGGTATCGCATCATTCTGCTGGATGCCATGCGCCATCTAGGCGAGATGCAGGCCTTAAAAGCAATGTGGTTGCGATTAGGAATCGTCTAAGTACAATTGAAAACGGCCGTTTGGCAGGGTTGCTTGACCGGGCGAGTTTGCTGTTTGGTTTTCTGAACTGGAGACGCGCCCAGAGTGGCTAGAGGATTAACAAGAATGAAAGTAGCGATATTTGGTGCGACAGGTGGGACCGGCATCGAACTTGTCAAGCAGTCCCTTGAACGAGGTTATGCGGGCACAATCACCAATTGAGCGCAGCCTCGGGGTCGCCAACGGACAAAGCAGAAACATTGACGGAGAAGTAAAGATGGGTGAATTTTCGCGGAAAAAGGTTGTTTGGGGGGTTGTAGCGGTTGTTGTGCTTGGCTTTGCTTTTTGGGGGATTCAATGGGCTACTTTTGCCCGGCCGCCTCTGCCGGAAGCGGTAGCCGCCTTGTCCAGCGATGCGCTGGTCACAGTCAGCGACGCGCCCTGGTTAACCTTTACCCCGATGCAGACCGCGCTCGATACAGGCTTCATTTTCTACCCCGGCGGGCGCGTGGATCCCCAGGCTTACGCCGGCTTGATGCGAACCATCGCTGAAGCAGGATACCTGGTCGTTGTCCCTTCCATGCCCATCAATATGGCTATATTTAACCCCAACGTCGCCAATGACATCATCGCCGCCCATCCTGAAATTGCCCAATGGGTTATCGGCGGTCATTCGGTAGGCGGCACGTCCGCCGCCTTGTATGTGGCGTCCAACCCCGATCAAGCGGCCGGGCTAGCCATCTGGTCCTCCTATCCGGCCGACAACGCCGATATTTCTGACCGCGATCTCCCCGTGATATTGCTGTATGGCAGTAATGAGATCCGTGTGACCGATGAAAGCGTGGGCGCTCGCAAGCATCTGCTACCGCCCCATACGCTGTACATCAAAATAGAAGGCGGCGACCATCATCAGTTCGGGGCGTACCAGCTAACGAGCGAAGCTGACCTGGCGACTATCAGCCGCGAAGCCCAGCACGCGCAGATTCTGGCGGCGACGCTTGACCTGTTACAGGCCGTTGCCGCAGGGCGGTAGATTTCCCAAAGTAGAAAAGACGCGACAATATGTTTATCCGAAATACCCGGCCAATGGCCTACGACTGTGGCCCGCTGAGTTGAGCGCCGTGGCCGCTCAGCCGCCAGAATTCATCTTGTGGCGACATCCGTTTTCCTTGAAGGGACGTGTGCCCTGGGTATAATTGGTCCTGTTGCTCTGACCAACAATATGCCCCGTCGCTAATGGAGCGGTAAATGACCCTGGCCTTTGGCTCGCTCTTAGGCGGTTTGACCACGCTGATTGGCACCCCGCCCAATCTGCTGATTAGCGACGCCCTGCGCGACCACGGTCTCACTCCCTTTGGTTTGTTTGATTTCGCACCGGTCGGCCTGATCGTGATGGCTGTGGGCATTGTTTATATGCTCATGGTCGGCCGTCGCGTCAACCGCTCTGCAAACGGGCCGGGGCTTTATTGCTGGCCCTGTTCGCCTCATTTATCATGATGAGCGCCGCTATGTCGTCTGGCGTAACCCAGGCGGCTGGCAACCATTCCGACCACGGCCGTGGTTAACCCCCATCCCCACGATTGTGACCACTATCCTATTTAGTTTCGTCACCGTTCGGATTAAACTACTGCTGTGCTTGGGCCACTCCGGTGCGGCCGTTATCTCCTTAAACAAGAGTAAACAAGCTTAACTGATTACACCTTACCACCTGACCTTTGTGATCGGTCAGACTCTTGAAGTTTTCGCTCTTAGGAACTGTGCCATAGCGACCCAAATATCAAGAGTCCCCAAAGAGACTGAACTTTTGCCTATATCCTTTAGCAATTATCTGTATCAGGTATTGATGGGGCAACGGATGGAGCTGTAATCAACAGCGAAATCATCGCCAGATTAGTATTTATACCCAGGAGAAAATATATAATGAGAAATCCCCACTGCAAATCATGGATGAACCAACGCCTGTATCGCTCGCTTCTGACGGCGTTACTTCTCTTCTTGTTTGGTACGATTGCCCCAGGCTTCTTTGGCCCTGCGGTAGCGCCGGTTAGCGCCAGCGGGTCGGAAAACCCCCCACCGGTGCAAACCTACTACCTACCGCTGCCGGAGGGGCAGTTGCTGGAAGCGCTGCAAACCATCTATGGCGGCGCAACCTGGATTCCAGTAGATCAACGGCCGGTCAACCCGATATACACTTACGTCACCATCGCCGCTTTCACGGACGGCACCATCCTCTACTATGACCAGATGGAAAATGGGTATGACGCCAATCCCAGCAATCCGGCGAGCATTTATCACCCGGTTACTAATCCATCTGGCACTCAGATTTGGGGGGACGGCGATCCCAGTAACGGCCACCCGCCCGGAATGTCCGACGACCTGATTGGCGCGGGCACGGTGATCGTCTTGCAGAACTGGGTGGACACAACCGTCGCCCCGAACCCGAATGCGCCCCTTTTCCGCGGCGGCGACAAAATTTCCGCCAACAAGGCGATTGCCGTTAGCTGGGCCGGGTGGGCGAATCAATCCCAGACCCTGCTGGCCGGGGCCAATGAACTGTTTGACACCTTTAGCTGGGGTACCGATTACCGCATTCCGGTTGGCGAGAATATCGCTACGGACATTCCCACGGCCGTTGGCGAAATGTTCCAGTACACTGGCGCGGCCATTATGGCCGGTCCTGGCGGCGCTACCGTGCAAATTGACGCCAATGCTGATGGCACCTTTGAAACGTCTGTGACCCTGGCCGAAGGCGAGTCCCATCTGATAAACGGCGGCTTGCTCGTGGGCGCGCGCTTTCTGGCCGATGCGCCGGTGCAGGTTGATCTACTGACCGGCGACCGCCAGGATGGCTATGAGAGCCGTTTCTACCGGCTGCTGCCCACAGACCTCTGGACAGACAGCTACTACACCCCGGTCGCCTCGCCGCCCGATGTGAATGCAGTAGACGGCCAGTTTTACGACGGTACGTCAACCACCGTCTGGCTCTATAACCCGGGCAGTTCAACCATTACCGTCACGTATCAGTGGCGGGATACAAACGGTGATGTTGAGTCATCCGACCTTTCTGTTCCGGCGGGGGGGTATGCCCGCCAGGTGTTGAACGACGGCTCTGGCGCCCGCTTTTTTACTGCCAGCAACGAACCGTTTTACGCTCTCTCCACCACCAATTCCACCGGGACAACCCTGTCCAACGACAGCCCCGGCCAAAACCGCACCTGGGACTGGGGCTTTACCTTGGTGCCAGACCGCTCCTTAACCTCGCAGGTGTTGGTTGGCCTGGGCATTGGGCGCGATCCCACGTCGTCCGTTAACCCCACCGAAAACGGTTCCCCGGTCTGGATTACCACGGTCGGCAATGGCGACACCCCTGTTACTGTTTACGTGGATTACGACGCAGACCCGACGACCGGGCCGCTGACGGACCCCAACGGCTTCCAGTACGACGTCGCTTACACACTGCGGGAGCTGGATCAGCTCAAGATTTATAATCCCTCCGGCGACCAGAGCGGTATGCTGGTTTACACCCTCGATTCAGGCGTCAAATTGGCCGCGGCCTGGGGGCAGGATGTGCTTACTTCCTCAC
>SLGK01000072.1 GCA_007123775.1 Anaerolineae bacterium
ATGTTCATACATTTACCAATTTGGGTTTTAATTATGGTCTGCTTGCTGGCTGTGGCGGTGAAGGTGGCGGTGGTGGCGTACCGATGGGTGTGTACTGCTATAATCCACAATGGCGTGATACCCTGGCTAATGGCCTTAATTGGAATCTCTATAACTATAATTACACTCAGATAAATAGTCTTGTACCACCTCATCAGTATTGTGTACTTGGAGGATTTACAACATACGGTAGTTACTCATATAAGTGCAACTAAAGATCAGCAAGTGTACGTAGATTATAAGGGGAACCTAAAATGAGAATTTTGAAGAAAAAGAGCGCATATATAATTGCTATTTTGTTGGGTGTGCTGGGGGGAATTGTTGCTTCAATCTCGATAACAGCAACCGCTTCACCATCTTTAACCGGTTCTATCCCCCCGCCGACACCACCACCGACACCAACCCCAGGCCCACCCCCCCCAATCATGACGCCTGAGCCACTAGACAACCCGATCAGCAGCGAAGTTGAAGCGCTGGAGTGGGTTATCTATTATGATGCTGCCTGGAGTACCCATACAGAAGCCTGGGACGCCGACACGCTACACAGGGAACCAGGTCGTATTCAGATTCAAGCTTTTGATAGCCGTATGGAGGAGATAAGAGACGCCGGACGACCAGTTAATATCCCCTCTGAGTCACCCGCTGAGCGCGGCCCTGTATGGCGGATAACGATTCAGGGTGAGGTGCGTGTATCTATGTTAGGTATGGGTGCCCCTAAAAATGCCACCTATGATGGAGTTACCTATGTTATCGCTAAAAACACTGGTTATCTCCTGTCAATTCGACCCGGAAAAATGATAGATCCCGGCGAAGAGTGGGAATAAGACGTAACTGTTGAGATATAGGTCTACTGAAATAATGGATAAAGTTTGAGGCAGAGAAGCAGAGATTTTTCCTCTGCTTCTCTGCTCCTCTGTGTTACTTTTGCAGCGTTAACCCTAACGTAGGCAAACGGCCGTTTTTCCCCCGGACCGAAGCAAACTGCATCTCATACAGGCGATGGTATAGCCCTTGCCGGTTAAGCAGCAGCGTTTGGTGGTCCCCCTGCTCCACAATGCGCCCCTGGTCCAGGACCAGAATGTGATCGGCATTGACGATGGTACTCAGCCGGTGGGCAATCACAAACGAAGTACGGCCGGCCATCAGCCGCTCCAACGCTTCCTGAACCAACTGCTCGCTCTCGCTGTCCAGCGACGAGGTGGCCTCGTCCAGAATCAAAATGCGCGGGTCCTTAAGGATGGCGCGGGCAATGGCCACCCGCTGCCGTTGGCCGCCGCTCAGTTTGACCCCTCGCTCTCCCACCAGCGTGTCATAGCCGTCGGGCAGTTCGTTGAGGATGAAGTCGTGGGCATTGGCCGCCCGCGCCGCCGCTTCCAATTCCGCCTGCGTCGCATCTAGCTTGCCGTACAAAATATTGGCCCGCACCGTATCGGAAAAGAGAATTGTCTCCTGGGGCACAATGCCGATCTGGTCACGCAGGCTGTGCAGCGTCACCTCGCGGATGTCGTGGCCGTCAATGGTGATGGCCCCGCCGCTGACGTCATAAAAGCGGGGAATCAGGTTAACCAGGGTGGATTTGCCCGCGCCGCTGGGACCAACCAGGGCAATTACTTGACCCGATTCGGCCGTAAAACTGACCTGACGCAAAACGGCCGTTTTCGCACTATACTCAAAGGAAACATCCCGGAAAGCAACGTGCCCTTCAACCGGCGGTAGGGGCTGTGCATCAGCGGCATCTTCAATATCAGGCCGCGTATCCAACAGTTCAAACAATCGTTCCGCCGCCCCCAGCGCCGACTGAAATTGAGCATACAATCCCGCCAGCGACGAAATGGGCGTGGCCACCATGATGGTATAGACCAGATAAGCGACCAACCCCCCGGCCGTCAGCCGTCCGGCGATCACTTCCAGGCTGCCAAACCAAAGGGTGAAGGTAATAGAGGCAAAGGCCAGAAAACCGATGATGGGGGCTAATACGGCCGTTACCCTGGCCCGCCACATCGCCGCTTCAAACGTCTCCTGCACACGCGCAGTGAAACGGCCGATTTCATGTGCCTCACGGGCAAACGATTTGACGATGCGAATGCCGCTGGTCGTCTCTTCCAAAACGTTGGCCGCCTCCGCCAGCTTATCCTGCACCAGTTTGGAGGCGGCCCGGATTTTGCGCCCCAGCCAGACCATCGTCAGCGTCATGATAGGGATGCCGGTCAGAATGAGCAGTGTCAGCCGCCAGTTGAGGTAAAAGAGGAAAATGGCCGATCCCAATAGCATCAACACCTGCCGCACCAGCGAAACCAGATTTTCCGTAATCGCCTGCTGCAACAGCGACACGTCGTTGGTCAGCCGCGAGACAATTTCGCCGGTGCGCCGGTCGGCGAAAAATTTGAGCGACAGCCGCTGCAAATGGGCATACAGTTCAATCCGCAGATCGGCAATGACCCGCTCCCCCACGTAGGCCACGGTCAGCCGGTGGGCAAAGCTAAAGAAGGCCTGGACCAGAAAGACAACCATCAGCCCACCCGCCAGCAGGTTGAGCATGGTCCGGTCCATGTCGATCAGGACGGTATCGACCAGGCTTTGCACCACCAGGGGCAAAATCAGCCCCAGAGCCACGCTAAAAAGCAGGGTGATAAAAGCGACCGTCATCCATTTGAGATAGGGTCGCACGTAGGCCAGCAAGCGTTTGAACAGTTGCAGGCTTTCTTTATTGAGGGGAACGGCCGTTTTGTCAGGATCGCGCTCGTACTGCCGCCCCGCATGTCGTATTCGCATCATAGGAACGTAATGCGTAAAGCGTAAAACGTAATTATGCGATTGTTACGTTTTACGCTTTACGTTTTACGCTAGACTAGCGTGGCATCAACCACAATCTCCGGCCCGGCCAGGGCTTTGGAGACGGGGCAGTTTTCTTTGGCGGTAGTGACGTATTCCTGGAAAGCGTCGTTGTCAATATTGTCAACTTCTGACTCGTTGGTCAGCTCGATTTTGACAATGGTAGGGCCGCCTTCACCAACTTGCAGATGGACAACGGCCGTTGTTTCCACACTGGTGGGCGGATAGCCGTTGTTGGTGAGAACGGCCGCTAAGAACATCGAAAAACAGCCGGCATGGGCCGCGCCAATCAGCTCTTCGGGATTGGTCCCCGTCCCTTCGGCAAAGCGGGATTTGTGGCTGTAAGCCCCTTCAAATGCGCCGCTGCCAAAAGCCATCGTGCCGCTGCCCTCTTGCAATGTACCTTCCCATCTGGCCTGAGCCTGTCGTTTGATCATGAGTTAAGTCTCCTTATGTTAAGCTGAAAATAGTGCGTAGTACGTAGTGCGTAAGATAGAAACTTTTACGGACTACGCACTACGCACTACGTTTTATAATACCTGCACCGGGTCCTTGATCGCCCCCCGGTTCAGCAATGCTTCCTGATAGCCGTCATCCCAACCTTTGGGCGGACTGGTTTTGCGGATGGAAACGGCCGTGTTTTTATAATCCGGTATTTTAGCCCGTTCATCAATGCGGTCCAATGTTAACAAATTGGCCGCTGCCTCGGCAAAATGAAAGGGGATAAAGACGGTGCGGCGTGGCGATCGTTCCGTCACCAGCAGCCGCAATTTGATCGTGCCCCGGCGCGAGCTGACCGCTACCCAATCCCCCGTTTCTAGTTCCAATTCGGCGGCGTCAATGGGGTGCATCTCACAGGTCGCCTCCGGATAAATCTCTTCCAGGGCCGAACGGCCAGTCATCGTACTGCCGCTCCAATGGTACAACACCCGCCCCGTGCTGAGGTTGAACGGGTAATCCTCATCCGGCTGCTCCGACTCGGTGCCGTATGCCACTTCCCAAAACTTACCCCGACCGCGCGGGAACTCTTCGGCAAACAAGAACGGCGTGCCCGGATGGTCAAAGCTGGGGCAAGGCCAATGCACACCCCCTTCCCGCTCAATCCGGTCATAATCAATGCCCCAAAAGTCGGGCGTTACCTGGCGCATCTCCTCCCATATTTCAGAAGGATGGCCGTACTCAAACCCGGCCGACAGTTTTGTCCCCAGCCGCTGCTCAATGCGCCGCCCCAGGTCGGCCAAAATATCCCAGTCAGGTCGGGAATTGCCGACTGGTTCCACCACCTTACGGCAGCGCTGAACGCGCCGGTCGGTGTTGGTGAATGTACCATCCTTCTCGGCAA
This sequence comes from Anaerolineae bacterium, assembly GCA_007123775.1. Classification (GTDB taxonomy): domain Bacteria; phylum Chloroflexota; class Anaerolineae; order Promineifilales; family Promineifilaceae; genus SLGK01. The sequence goes on from SLGK01000072.1 coordinate 4,214, forward strand.
AGCTGGTGGCCGGCAAAATAACGTCGGCCATCGCCCCCGTCTCGTTGATAAAGATGTCCTGGCAGACCAAAAACTCCAACTGCTCCAGCGCGTGGCGGGCGTGTTCCAGATTAGGTTCGCTCATCATCGGATTTTCGCCCAGAACAAACATGCCCCGGATGGTATGCTGGGCCGCACCGTCCACCATTTCGGTGGCCGTCAGCCCCGGCTTGGGGTTGAGCGTGGCCCCCCACATCTGCTCAAACTTGTGGCGAATGGCCTCATCGTCCACGCGCTGGTAGGCGGTAAAGACGTTGGGCAGGCCACCGCTGTCGGAGCAGCCCTGCACGTTGTTCTGGCCGCGCAGCGGATTCAGCCCCGTGCCCGATTTGCCCACGTGGCCACACATCAGGGCCAGGTTGACCAGCGACAGGGTGTTGTCGGTGCCGTGGGTACTCTGGCTGATGCCCATGCCCCAGTAGATAGAAGCCCGTTCGGCCCCGGCGTAAATGCGGGCCGCTTCACGAATCGATTCGGCCGGGACACCGCTGACCTCTTCGGCCCACTCCGGCGTAAATTCTTCGAGCGATTCCAGGTATTCCTGGAAGCCTTCGGTCCGGCTCTGGATAAATTCCTCGTCGTATAGCCCTTCCTTGACGATGGTGTGGGCCATTGCCTGGAAAACGGCCACGTCGCTGCCGGGGTTTTGTTGCAGCCAGTGGGTGGCAAAGTGGGTCATGTCAATGCGGCGCGGATCGACGACGATCAATTTGGCCCCATTTTTACGCACGGCCCGCTTGAGGAAGTTGGCAATGACGGGATGGGTCTCGGTGGTGTTGGAGCCGGTAACGATGAACGCTTCCAGATTCTCCATTTCGGCAATGGAGTTGGACATGGCGCTGGAGCCGATGGAGAGCTGCAAGCCGGTCACTGAGCCGGCGTGGCAGAGGCGGGCGCAATGATCGACGTTGTTGGTCCGAATCAAAGCCCGCATTACCTTTTGGAAAACGTAGTTGTCTTCGTTGGTGGCTTTGGCGCTGGCGTAGCTGGCGATGGCGTCGCCACCGTGCTGCTGGGCAATACGGCTCAGCTCGTCGGCCACATAATCCAGGGCCTCATCCCAACTGGCCTCACGCCAGACCGGCTCCGCGCTGCGCCCCTCTTCACGATTGACTCGAATAAGGGGCTGCTTGACCCGGCCGGGATGCTTAACATAATCGGTGCCATAGCGCCCCTTGACACACAACATGCCGTAGTTGGGGGCGGCCTCAAAGGGGGCTTCCACTTTGTAGATGAAACCATCCTTGACGCTCAAATTCATCTGGCAGCCCACCCCGCAGTAGGGGCAGGTGGTGCGGACTGTTTTGTCAGGGTGTAACATAATTTACCTCGTCCCAGAAATTCTTACAGAAAATGGTGGAGCAGGCTATACAGTCCTGCCCCTAAAGCTATGACTCCTATAGAGCAAAGCAGAGGTGTAATGATCCGGACCTGCCATAACCAAAACTTATTGGGTAAAGTTGAAAACCACCATTTGCCTAGTCCACCAATTGCCGTTGAAGTAAGCAGTTCAACATACTCATCAGCAGTCCTTGTCCAGGCAACTATCGTATTAGCAACCCCCAAAATCACACAGGTTAGGCCAGCAAATGAAATAAAGAGTGCGTCGACAACTGGTTGCAGAACCCATCCACCACCTGGTGGGCTTATCGGGATTTCTGTTTCAGGGCGGATAGCCAGATCGTAGACCATAAAACTAAAAAAGAAGACGAAGTAAACTGCTATTGTTGCGTAATTGAGTTGTTTGAACGTTTTGTCGCTCATATCTTTATCATTATCTAGCCTGGTACAACACGGCGCAAATAGACTGCTGCTACGACCTACCATGTTACTTGAATCAACGTGTACTAGCCCTTGTCATAGGCATACATGTCGATGATCATGGAGCGCATGTAGCTACCTTTGGATGAGGCTTCACGCAGTCCCTCAACCACGTCGGCCGGGACGTCGTAATAGGTGTAACGGCCGGTGCGGTTAAACAATACCTCTAACGTTTGTTCATCCGGGTCGTAGCGAAAAGCACTGATCATGCTCGAATCGGCATCTTCCCAGGCTGGTTTTTGGCTCATGGTTAAAACTCCGTTGAATGTGATTTTAGAGCAGATTGTAACACAGAATTATCTCTGCCGGATGCAGGCGGTGACGGAAGTGGCCGACAAGGCCGGTCGGACGGCCGTACTCACCCACCAGGATCATGTCCACGTCCGCAATCTTTGTGCTTAACGGCCGTATTTTTGACGTAGGGCACGCTCCACCTGGCGATTGGCATCGCGTTTGGCCAGGTCGGCCCGCTTGTCGAATTTCTTCTTACCACGGGCCAGGGCAACTTCGATCTTAGCCAACCCGTCTTTCAGATAAAGGCGCACAGGCACCATCGTCAGACTTTTTTGGGCCATATCGTCCAAAATCTTGCGGATTTCGCGCCGGTGGAGCAGGAGCTTGCGCGGTCGAGTTGGTTCATGATTTTCCCGGTTACCATGTTTATACTCAGCGATGTGGGCATCTACCAACCACAACTCCCCAGCACGGGGCTGCACGTAGCTGCGCTTCAAATCGACACGATTGTCCCGGACCGACTTGATTTCAGTGCCGGTCAGGACTAACCCAGCCTCATATCTGTCCAGTAACTCATAGTCAAAGTTAGCGCGTTTGTTTTTGGCAACTACCTTAATGCCCATTTGTCTCTCTTTTGATTTAATCACATGAAGCTACTCTCGTGACTAAATTGACGGTTCACCTGGTGATGACTTTACCTAGAGAACGGATAACAGTCAATCAATTCAATGCACTTTTTCACGGAATGCGGGCTGCTTCCGGGTGTGGCAGGCGGCGAGTTTAACAAGAGACAACATGCAGTGCGGCGCACCAGCAAACGAATGGAAATGGGGCGCTGGCTACCAATACCATCAACCAAAACAAAAAGCAGCGACGGTCTGTAAACCGTCGCTGCTTTATTGAGCAACAGGGACAAAAATACTTTACATTATCCGAGCCAGCTAACGCCAGCAATCCAGCTAACGCCATCAAGCCAGCCAGCGCCAGCAATCCAGCTAACACCAGCAATCCAGCTAACACCACAGAGCCAGGTCACACCATCCACTACTAATGGAGCTACTAACACCGTAAGTAAAACTAATGTACAGACTGCCGCAAACTTCTTAATCATTGTCTTGTGCCTCCTTATTAAGGTTATTGACAGCTAGTTGACAGACCAGAGATGTTAGCGGCAGTCACAGGGCAAGGTTACAATCCAACTAGCAAATACTTGTTAAAATTGGCACAAGTGTACCCTCTACACTTTATCAAGTCAATGAAGCAATAGTGAATTTGTACTAAAGTTAAAGCCAATTTGCAGGAAAATAAAGGTTGCCGGGTCTTACTTTCAACGGTGAGCTACCCATTTAGGCAAAGGCCAGCTACAATTAGCATAACCAAGGCGAAAACAATAAAAGGAAGTATTGCGTGCTATGCCAAACGATCTTGCATTATACAAAAAGGCGATAAGAGCCGGTCTGATGTTCAACAAGAAAGAAGATTGGTCGCAAGCTATGCGAGCTTTCTCAATTGCTATTAACGAGTTTCCACGTCAGCCAGCACCCTACATTGGATTGGCCGAGGCATGCGCCGCGTTGAAGCAGTATGACAAGGCGTTGGATTGCTATAAACGAGCCGCTCGCTATTCAGACGGGAATATGGAGTGCATCAGGCGCGTGGCCGATATGCAAGAACGACAGGGACAATTGCGGGCTGCGGGCCAGACATACCTGGCGGCCGGGGAAATCCTGTTGAAGCGCAAAGACCTAGACGGGGCGATAGCCAATTGGGAACGAGCTATTCGGCTTGAGCCAAATTTGTTGACGGCCCACAAACGGTTGGCTATGGTCTTTCAACGACAGAAACAGCCAAAAGCGGCCGTACGCGAGTATCTGGCCATTGCCCGTATTCTGGACAGCAAAGGGGACCATGAGAAGGCCCTGGATATGTGCCAGGCAGCACTGCGCCTTGATCCGGACAACGAAGACGTGGTTAAGGCCATAGCGCTCATTCAGCAAGGGGCTGCCTACTTTGAACAGGACGCCGCCACGGTCTCTGAGCAAGCAATAACTGAAGCCAACCTCCCGGACACGGCCGAAAATGAACTGGCCCAAACGGTCCGCCAGATGGCAACCGTTTTTGCCGCAGAGCTAGAGCGGCAAGACAAACCCATGACGATCACGGAAGACCCGTCCGACCCGCTAATAGCGGCACGCCGAACGGCTGATAATGAATTGGCTGATGAGATTTTGCGTGACGAAGATGATGAATCGTACCGTCCAGCCGCAGGGCAAATGAGCAAGCTGCAGCGGGATGTGTACATTGGGCAGGCAATTGATTTTCAGGCGCGTGGACAAACGGATGAGGCTATCACCAGTCTGGAAAAAGCGGTTGGTGGGGGTTTGGATATGCCAGCCGGCTTTTTTGTGCTGGGACTGCTGTACCTTGACAAAGGCCAGCGGAAAAAGGCGCTTCAGGTTTTGCGCCCGGCGGCTCAAGATAAGAGGTACCGGGAAGCAATTCGCCTGGCTCTACAACGACAGGCATAATCGACCTCTGCCCCGAGCAGATGCTTAACCAATCACAGCGATCGGCTATCCTCGGATTTGCGGCGTTGAAAGGCCAGATGATGCTGCTGAACTGTGCCCAACCAATCAGCTAATTGGGATTCATCGCCGTCCCGGAGAAGCTGTTGTAGTTGGTCAAGCCGTTGCCGGTAATGGCCTAGCTGGTCTAATACGGCCGTTTTGTTCGTCATCAATATATCCAGCATCATACGGGGGTCAGAACCCGCCAGGCGCGTCGTGTCCCGAAAGCCGGAGGCGCTGACCGGCCACAGCCGATCATCAGCTTGCGCGGTGGCCTGGTCCATTAAGACGGCCGCTAACAGATAAGGTAAATGGCTGACGCTGGCCACGAGCCGGTCATGCACCAACGGGTCTAACAACAACGGCCGTGCCCCTAGCAGATTGACCAAATGTTGCGCTACTGACAGGGCGGCCGGCGTCGTGCGCTCGTTGAGGCATAACACAAACGTCTGCCCCTGATACAGTGTGGCATCTGCCGCGGCAAAACCGGCTGTTTCCTTACCACACATAGGATGCCCGCCAATCGCCTCAAATACGGGCGGCAAGATAGTCATCGCCTGGCTAATCACTGCTTTCGTGCTGCCCAAATCCAAAACCATGCAACCATACGGCCGTAATGTGGGCAGTTGGTCCAACAGTTGCAAAATCGCTCTGACCGGCGTAGCCAATATGAGCAGATTCAGGTCATCGCTTATCTGCGCCACGCTTTCCGTAACCTGCGTAAACAGACCACTCTGTTCGGCCAACTGGCGCGTCGTTTCGTCCTGATCAACCCCTACCAGCGACTCGACCTGGCCAGACAACGCCTGCGCCAGCGAGCCACCCATCAAGCCCAACCCCACAATGCCTACCTTTTGGATCAACATAATAGCGATTATAATAGAGCCATGCCAAATGAGCGAGTGACTGCTGCTACGTGACCAATGACCGACGACCAAGGGCGGAGACCATTCTTCCGTCGTCGGTCAACTGTCTGCCGTCTTACGTTATACGAGGAGAAATTCTATGAGCAACCAAGTCGGCTTTATTGGCCTGGGCATTATGGGCCAGGGCATGAGCCAAAATCTACTCAAGGCCGGATTTGATCTGACCGTTTGGAACCGGACCGCCAGCCGCACAGAGCCACTAACCGCCGCCGGGGCCAGGGCAGCCACCAGCCCGGCCGATCTGGCTGAGTCATGTGACATTATCGTTGTTTGCGTTAGTGACACGCCGGACGTTGAGGCAGTCATATTAGGCGAAGAGGGGCTTATTCACGGGGCCAGGCCGGGCACGCTGGTCATTGATTGCAGCACCATCAGCCCCCAGGCCACACGCCAGATGACTGACCAACTGGCCTCAAAGCAAATTCATCTGCTGGACGCTCCCATCAGCGGTGGCAGTGAAGGCGCGGCCAACGGCACGCTCTCGATCATGGTGGGTGGAGAAGCCGCTCAGTTTGAAAAGGCGCTGCCCATCCTGCAAGCGATGGGGCAAACGATTACCCACGTTGGCCCCACCGGGGCCGGGCAAACGGTGAAGTTGGTCAACCAGATTTTGGTGGTGGGCACGATGCTGGCCGTGGGTGAGGCGCTGCTGTTTGCTCAGGCCGGCGGTCTGGACCTGGAGAAAACGCTGGCGGCCGTTAGTCAGGGGGCAGCCGGTAGCTGGATGTTGAGCAATCGCGGACCGCAGGTGATTGAGCGAGATTGGCGGCCCGGTTTCACCATTGATTTACAGCAGAAGGATTTGCGCCTGGTGCTGGAAGCGGCCGACCAGATGGGCGTGCCGCTGGTGGGTACGGGTCTGGTGTTTCAGCTTTACCGCACGTTGCAGCAACAGGGACTTGGGTCTGAGGGGAATCATGCCCTGGTTAAGGCGCTGGAACATTTGGCGGGGATGAAGGTGGCTGCATGAGCCGACAACCGGTTAAGGTCAAGATTTGTGGTCTGACAAATTGGGATGATGTGCAAACGGCCGTTTCTGCCGGGGCTGATTATCTGGGGTTTATTTTTTACCCGCCCAGCCCGCGGGCCATCACGCCCGAGGCCGCCAAAGCTATTGTGGCGCGGCTGCGGACCGGGGCCAACTGCCCGGCCCTGGTAGGGGTGTTTGTCAATGAAACGGCCCATTCGATGGCCCAAATCCTGGATGAATGCCAACTTGACCTGGCCCAACTGAGCGGTGAGGAAGTGCCTGGTATTGTTGGGGATGAAAGCTCGCCTATATACGGCCGTTGCTACAAAGCCCTGCGCCCCACCTCGCTAGAAGAGGCCGAGGCGGACGCCGAATGGTATCTGCCACCCCCATTCAGCAGCCAGCCGCCCGCCCGTCGCCCGGACCAGCCCGCGCTGCTGATAGACAGTTATCACCCTACCCTGCGCGGCGGTACGGGTGAGACGGGAGATTGGTCGGTTATGGCCAGGCTGGTGCAGAAGGTGCCTAATGTGATGGTGGCGGGGGGGTTAACGGCCGTTAATGTGGCTGAGGCGGTGGTTCAGATACGGCCGTATGCGGTCGATGTGGCCAGCGGCGTTGAAGCCAGCCCCGGCCACAAAGACCCCGATCTGGTACGGGCCTTTATCCAGGCCGCCAAAGGGCAGCTCACATAAAGGCGTCCCAGCATGGTTCAAGTCAGCTTGACAATTCGCTGACCGATGACGGAGGACGAAGGACCGATGGGCCGATAGGCCAAGCGTAATTCCGTCACTTCGACAAGCTCAGTGCAAGCTCTTCGTCTTCGGTCCTCCGTCTAAATCTGTAAAGTTGGCTGCCGGGGAGCAGTAAACCATGCTGGCGTCCCTTTACTCGTAAAACAGACGCCGAATCAATTCGGCTGCGGCCTGGTTGTTCATCACCTGGACGCTGGCCCCCTGTTCCGTGCGATGGCCAGAGACATAACGCTGGTCCAGCACCTCGTTCTGAATGGATTCACGCGGAACTTCGGCTGCAATTTGAGCCAATGAGATTAACTCTTGCAGGCTCAGGTCGGTGCGTACCCCTTGCTCTACCTGGCGATAGATGGTGGGCGCACGGCGAATCATCTCACCGACGCCCAGCGAGAGTGCCTTTTGCCGGGCTGCTAACAGGATTTGCTGCTGGCGGCCGGCGCGACCGAAGTCGCTGTCCGTATAGCGCGTGCGTGCATACTTAAGCGCGGTCTCCCCGTCCATGTGCCGCTGCCCGGCCTCAATGTAGAATGGGTCATAGCCATAGTTCATATCGGGGAACATCGTATCGTTGATGGTCACGGGCACGTAAATGTCAATGCCGCCCAGGGCGTTAATGCCGTTTATGAAGGCCGCGAAGTCAACCAGCACGTAATGATCGATGTGGACACCCAGATTGTATTCCACAGTAGACATAGCCAGGGCCGCCCCATTGGCTGGATTGTTGCCCGCTGAGCCATACACAAATGCGGTGTTGATCCGATCCCGGCCCCGCCCCGGAATAATGACGTACAGGTCACGGGGCAGTGACAGCATGGAGATGCGCTCGTTCTGGGGATCAATGGAAACGATCATCATCGAGTCAGTACGGGAAACAAAAGGCTGGCCCGGCCGACGGTCAATGCCCATGAGCAGAATATTGGTTCGTTCCGTTTTGAACTCGCTGGTAGGAATCAAGGTCGGTGTAGGGCCTATCTCGTCCTGCAAGAGTACTTCAGGTGGGGCAAGCTGGTCCAGTTCCAATTCCACATCGGCTACGCCAGCGGCCGCCAGCTCAAGTGGGTTTAACGGCCGATTCCACACCGCCTGAGCCGTCAAATAACCAAACGCAAGAACGGCCGTGCCCGATCCCACAAAAGCAATCGACAACAGTAAGCTTAACCAAATAGGTAAAACAGAATGGGTTGATTTCAAAGCCTATACTCCTCATTATCGAATTATGAATTAGGAAGGACAAATTATGAATTATTCCCTGCTATGTGCATCACCTTCTCATATTTCGCCCAACAAACAGCTTGTATTATACTATACCAAAAAATGACCGCCCCGGTGAACAACCGGCGACAACCCTACTATTGGGATACAAAGTGGCAAGGTGGCGAAGTGACGGGTTGGCGAAGTTTTTGATGCGACCCCGCCGCGCCGTTACCATGCAGCTATGCAAGGAGAGCAAACCATGTCTCACAAACCAATTGCCGAAGCAGATATTGAAGCGTTAGCCACAGGTCGCTCGTATGAGCGTGGTTATGATTATTATCACAGCGGCGCTATTTATGAGGTGGTGCGGCGCGGTAATGAATTAACGGCCGAAGTTGAAGGTAGCCAGTATGACCCGTACACCGTGCGCGTTACGCTGGACGAGTCGGGTATCGTTGACACAGATTGTACCTGCCCTTATGACTGGGGCGGCATCTGCAAGCATATTGTGGCCGTCCTGCTCCATTACGTCCACGAAACGGACGACATAACGGACAAACCGCCGCTGGCTCTGCTGCTGGCCGATCTTTCGGCCGATCAACTGCGCCAGTTGATTGAGCGAACAGCCGAATCAATGCCTGATCTGGTAGGCGTAATTGAGCGGGAATTGACCTGGTTGGGGTCGGAAACGGCCGTTTCTACCAGTCCCAACCCCTCCATCCCAATTGTTGACCTGACCAGTATTTACCGCGAAATAGCCAAAGACTTTCGTTTGGCTGCCCGGTCGGGCCGCTACGAATATGATTACTTTTACGATGACGATGATGACCTTTTCGACCCCAACGCCATTATTGAACCACATCTGGACCAGGCCAGAGCCTTATTAGAAGCTGGTCGTATAGAGCAAGCTGAAGCAGTGGCAACGGCCGTTATGGACGCCTACGAAGATGGCTTGAGCGAACTAGACGAATGGGTATACGAGTATAACGCCGATGTCATCCACGAAGCCGCCCTCGAAATAGCGGTTGTTTTAGCAGAGGTTCTTCTGAGCGGCACTCTATCTGAGACAGACTATGATGAGTGGGAAGAACAAATCATGGAGTGGGAAGGCGCATTTGGCGACATGACAATCCTCATGAACGCCCTGGAAGAAGGCTGGGATGATCGGACGCTGGTGGCCGCCATGCAGGGTGATTTGGAAGCCTACAGCCGTTGGCAAGACCCGGAAGAGATAATGTATTATGCCGAAGAGCTGAGTCGAGTCCGGCTACGCATCCTGGCCCGGCAAGAACGGTATACGGAATACCTCAATCTGGCGCAGGCCACCGGCCACTATACCTACTACGTCACGATGTTGGTTCAAACAGGCCAGGTAGACAAAGCCATCACCGAAGCCAAAAACCTACTAACACTGCCGACCCAAATTCTACATCTGGCACAGCAGATCGCGTCACAAAACAGCATCGAACAGGCAATTGACTTGGCTGCTCATGGCCTTACTTTATCGGTGACAGATAATATGGCCGGGCTGGCTGAATGGACTTGTCAGCAGGCACAGGCGCAAGGCGACCACGCCCTGGCGCTGCGTGCCGCCGAAACTGCTTTCCGGCACAATATTACGTTGAGCAACTATCAGCAAGTTGAAAAGATAGCAGGCACAGAATGGACAACAGTGAAAGCACGCTTGTTGCAGCATACAGCCACAAGCAGCAGTTGGAACACGGCTGGCCTTGTAGATGTTTACCTTTTCGAAGGGATGCTGAATGAGGCTATGGCTACCATTGACAAACAGCCATCTTTTTATCTGAGTGATGTTACGGAGAAAGTGATTGCAGCCACCCGTGACCAATACCCGGATTGGGGCATTGGCGTCTACAAACGGCTGGCTGAGCGCATTATGGACGAGGGCAAAGCCAAGTATTATCACACGGCTGCCTCTCACTTGAAGAAAGCGCATGATATTTATGCCCAACACGGCCGTTTAACTGAATGGTCCGCTTATCTGTCCGACGTATTAGACAAACACGGCCGTAAATACAAACTGGTCCCCCTGCTGCGTGACATTCGCTAACGGAAAATTGTGATCAAGCACACTACCCGATCTTAATTAAACAGAAAGAATTGATAAAAATGCAGAGTATCTGCTACAATAGCTTAAAAAGGCAGAAGGTAGAAGGTAGAAGGTAGAAGTGCCTCGCCACTTCGCCACCTCGCCACCACGAACAGAGGAAACCACTATGTCACTCGACCGTTTCGGCCGTAACATCAACTATCTGCGTATATCCCTCACCGACAAGTGCAACCTGCGCTGCGTCTACTGTATGCCGGAAGATATGACCTTCCGACCGCGTCAGGAGTTGCTACAAGATGAGGAACTCTACCGGTTGGTGCGGATTTTTGCCGAACTGGGTTTTGTCAAGTTCCGCTTTACCGGCGGTGAACCAACGGTGCGGTCTAATGTAGTTGAGATTGTGCGCCGCACGGCCGAGACACCGGGCGTGCGTCAGGTAGCCATGACCACCAATGGGCTACTGCTGGACAAGCTGGCCCAACCGCTGGCCGAGGCCGGCTTGCAGCGGGTCAACATCAGCATTGACACCATCAACCCGGAGAAATTCCAAACGTTGACGCGCTGGGGTGAGGTGGAAGAGGTTTGGGCCGGCATTCATGCAGCTCAGGCGGCCGGGATTGAGATTAAGCTCAACGCGGTCGTGGTGCGTAACTACAACGACAAAGAGGATGTGGTGGACCTGGCCCGGCTGACGTTGTTCCAGCACTGGCAGGTGCGCTTTATTGAAATGATGCCCTTTGGCGATGTGGCCGATTTCCAACAGTCGGGCATTGTGCCGGAAGCGGAACTACGGGCCACCATTGCCGAATCGCTGGGGCCGTTGGAATTAGTAGATAACGGCCGTCTCGATGGCGAGGCCCGTCTCTACCGCCTGCAGGAGGGGATTGGCAACCTGGGCTTCATCAGTTCGGTGACGCAGCCCTTTTGCGCCAGTTGCACCCGCGCTCGTTTGACCGCAGACGGCCGTTTACGCCTCTGCCTCCTGCGTGAAAAAGAGGTCAACCTGATGGACCCCCTCCGCAACGGTGCCAGCGACGAGCAGCTCAAAGCGATAATTGAAGAAGGTGTCTGGTGGAAACCCTGGGGCCACAAGCTGGACCAGGAAGTGATTCCCCTCAACCGCGTTATGTCGGAGATTGGCGGCTAAAACCAGATTGGACCAATCTTGGAGATTGGTCCAATCTAAAACAGACTCAATCCCGAATATGTCCATCCCCATAGCCAATCCATTTGTACGTCGTTAGCTCCTCCAGCCCCATCGGGCCGCGGGCGTGAAGCTTTTGCGTGCTGACGGCCACTTCAGCCCCCAAGCCAAACTGGCCGCCGTCGTTGAAGCGGGTGCTGGCGTTGACAAACACGGCCGAACTGTCAATCTCATTGACAAAACGGCTGGCGTTGGCCCAGTCGTTGGTCAATATGCTTTCCGAATGATCGGTGCTGTGGGTTTGAATATGCTGGATGGCCTCATCCAGGCCGGCCACCACCTTGACCCCCAGAATGAGCGACAGCCACTCCTGGTCAAAGTCATCCGGGCCGGCCGCCATCACCTGCGCCCCGCCGCTATCCCCCTGCAAAATCGAGTGAGCCTCGCCTTCGGCCCGCAGCGCGACGCCACTTCGGGCCAGCCTGGCCGCTACCTGGGGCAAAAATTGTGAAGCAACGGCCGTATGCACCAACAGCGTATCCAGGGCGTTACAGACACTCGGCCGCTGCACCTTCGCATTCTCCACGATGTCCACCGCCCGATTCAAATCCGCGCTCTCATCCACAAAAATGTGGCAAATGCCGATGCCGCCGGTAATGACCGGGATGCTGCTCTGCTCGCGGCAGAGGCGGTGCAGGCCGCTGCCGCCGCGGGGAATAATCATGTCCACGTATTGGTCCAGGCGCAGCAGTTGGGCCACCAGCTCGCGGTTGGGGTTGTTGATGTACTGTACGGCCGTTTGCGGCAGCCCGACTTTTTCTAAGGCCGACTGAATGGCCTGTACCAGGGCCACATTGCTGCGTAACGTCTCGCTGCCGCCGCGCAAAATGGTGGCATTGCCCGTCTTGAGGCAAAGCGTAGCCACGTCAATCGTCACGTTAGGCCGCGCCTCGTAAATGACGCCCAAAACCCCCACGGGAATGCGACGGCGGCTGAGGCGCATCCCGTTGGGCAGCAGGCGGCTCTCCAGTTCGGTCCCTACCGGGTCGGGCAGGGTGGCAATGCGGCGCGTGTCGGCCGCCAGGGCGGCGATGCGGGCCTCGGTCAGCAGCAGCCGATCCAGCAGGGCGTCGCTTAAACCTTTGTTACGGCCGTCGGCAATATCCTGCCCATTGGCCGCCAAAATCTGCTCGCGCTGGGCCTCAATCTCCTCAGCGATGGCCAGCAGCGCCTCATTCTTGCGGGCTGTACTCAGCGTAGCCAGCACCCGCCCCGCCGCCCGCGCCGCCCGGCCCATTTCGGTCAAATAATCACTCATCTCAAGCTCCTTGGTAGACCACGGACGGAAGACCGAGGACGGAAGACGGAAGCGCATTCCTCCGTCCTCCGTCCTTCGTCTTCCGTCCTTTGTCCTTCGTCTCCATTCATAGTAAAATCAAATCGTTACGATGGACAGCCACTGGACCATAAGCATACCCCAATCGCTCGCTGATTTCATCCGATTGGCAGCCCTGGATTTGGGCCAGGTCGTGACTGCTGTAGCGGCTGATGCCGCGGGCTATCTCCTCTTGCGCCGGGCTGAGGATGCTGATGGTGTCGCCGCGTTGGAATGTGCCGTGTACGGCCGTAATGCCCGCCGGTAAGAGGGAACGGCCGTTAGCCACTAACGCCTGCATCGCGCCCCCATCCACTACCACCTGCCCCGCCGCTTTTGGCCCGGCCAGAATCCAGCGCTTGCGGTTTTCCAGCGGGTGGGCCAGCGCTTTGAAGCGCGTGCCTACACTTTCACCCTGGGCGATACGGCCGATCACGTTGTGCGCCCGGCCGGCGGCAATGACCACATCCACGCCGGCGCGGCGGGCAATGTCGGCCGCTTGCAGCTTGGTGGCCATGCCGCCCACCCCCAGGCCGCTGATGCTGCCCCCGGCCAGTTGGCGCAGTGTCTCGTCAATGGCCACCACTTCGCGGATCAGTTCGGCATCGGGGTTGGTGCGCGGATCGGCCGTGAAGAGGCCCGGCTGGTCGGTCAGCAGCATCAGTAAGTCGGCCTCAACCAGCACCGCCACCAGCGCCGACAAATTATCGTTGTCGCCCACCTTGATTTCCGAGGTGGCCACGGCGTCATTCTCGTTGATCACGGGGATAATGCGGTAATTAAGCAGGGCTTGCAACGTATCCCGCGCATTGAGAAAACGGCCGCGATCCTCCACATCGGCGCGGGTCAATAGCACCTGACCCACATCCAGCCCATAAATCTCAAATAGTTGCTCCCAGGTCTGCATCAGCCGGCTCTGGCCTACGGCCGCCAGCATTTGCTTGTTGGTCACGGTGGGCGCCAGGTCGGGAAAACCCAGCCGCGCCCGCCCCACGGCAATGGCCCCGGAGGTGCAAATGATGATATCCCGTCCCGCCTGGTGCAGCGCCGCGCACTGTCGCACCAGCTCCACCAGGTGGGGCCGGTCCAGATAGGGCGTACCGCCGGTGAGGACGCTGGTGCCTAGTTTAATGACAATTCGTTGGTACATATTTTCGTAGTGCGTAATGCGTAGATGGTTTACGCACTACGCACTAAGCCTTCTTTCAAGTATAATCATTTGTAGGTCGATGTTGTAAATCGGCGCGAACGATTTGACAAATCGTTTTACAGGTATTTACTCAAATTGTAGGAGGAAACTCATGTCAAAGCTAGATTTAGCCCCCGGCGTTGTTACCGGGGATACGGTACAAGACGTTTTTGCCCACGCCAAAGCCAATCAGTACGCACTGCCGGCCGCTAATGTGGTGGGCACCAACAGCGTGAATGGCGTTCTGGAAACAGCGCGTGAACTCAACGCCCCTGTCATTTTGCAATTCTCCAATGGTGGTGCCAGCTTTTTTGCCGGTAAAGGGTTATCCAATGAAGGACAGCGGTCTGCCATTGCTGGTGGTATCTCCGGGGCACGCCACGTCCATGAGGTAGCAGAGCTATACGGGGCGCGGGTTATCTTGCACACCGACCACGCCGCCAAGAAGCTGCTGCCCTGGATTGATGGCTTGCTGGATGCTGGCGAGGAATTTTACCGTGTCCACGGCCGTCCCCTTTACAGCAGCCACATGCTCGACCTTTCCGAAGAACCGATTGAAGAGAATATCGAAATCTGCAAGCGGTATCTGGAGCGGATGAGCAAGCTGGATATGACGCTGGAAATTGAGCTGGGCATCACCGGTGGTGAGGAAGATGGCGTGGATAACACGGATGTGGACGTTTCGCGCCTGTATACGCAGCCGGAAGAGGTGGCCTATGCTTATGAAGAGCTGATGAAGGTGAGCGATAAGTTCATCATTGCGGCCGCCTTTGGCAACGTCCACGGCGTGTATAAGCCGGGCAACGTCGTGCTACGGCCGAAAATCCTCAAAAACTCCCAGGAGTATGTGCAAGAGAAATTCGGCACGGGGCCAAACCCGATCAGCTTCGTCTTCCACGGCGGTTCTGGCTCTAGTCTGGAAGAAATCCGGGAAGCCATCTCTTACGGTGTCATCAAAATGAACATCGACACCGACTTGCAGTGGGCTTTCCTGAGCGGCGTACGCGGCTATTACGAAGCCAACCGGGATTATCTGCAAACTCAGATCGGCAACCCCGAAGGCGAAGATTCACCCAATAAGAAGTATTACGATCCGCGTCGCTGGCTGCGTGTGGCTGAAGAGTCGTTCAACGCCCGGTTGAAGCAGGCTTTTGAAGATTTGAACAACATTGATACGTTGGCGTAATGAGTAAAGCGTAAAACGTAACGGGCTGTACAGCCACCCATTACGTTTTACGCTTTACGTTTTTGAAGGATGCGAAAAGCGTTATCCTGGTCGATTCCGCTGGTGCTGGTGGGCAGTGGACTGTTGTTGCTTATATGGAGCCAACGGCCGTTTACTCCCACGCCATCCCCCACACCCACAGCCACCATTCGGCCTACAATCACGCCCGAACCACTCGTGCCTACCCGCACACCGACGCCTGTCGCTGAAACGGCCGTTGGCACAGAAGTTGAAGCAGAAACGGCCGTTCAGCCTACCAACACCCCACTTTCCACTCCCCAACCCCCAACCCCCACGCCCCAACCCTTCGTCAACCCGCCCCTGCTTGAGCGATTTGGCGTCAGCGGCGGCGTGGGCAGCATCATTGCCGCCTGCGAGGCTGGGCTGCCCATTCCTATCTACCTCAACTGGAATCTGGCCGTGGAGCGGCCCGAAGCGGCCCAAGATATGATCTTTTGGCAGATGGTGCGCCTGTTAGAAGGGGAGATACGGCCGAGTTGGGAAGAGATAGAAACGGCCGTTTTAGCCAACCCTGGCGGCGTTTGGATCGTGGGCAATGAGCCAGACGTCAAATGGCAAGACAACACCCCGCCCGACCAATACGCCCATCTTTACCACCAGGTCTACACCTTTATCAAGGGGCTAGACCCCACCGCCCAAATTGCCGTGGCCGGTATTGCCCAGCCCACACCGCTGCGCCTGGCCTATCTGGACATTGTGCTAGAAACGTATGAAACCCACTACGGCGAACCAATGCCGGTCGATATTTGGACCGTCCACAACTTTATTTTGCGTGAGGAGTTTGACAGTTGGGGCGTAGAAATTCCGCCGGGAATGAGCGACGAACTGGCTATTCAATTTGAGATTGAAAACCATGATGATCTGGACATCTTCCGGCAGCATTTGCATGATTTTCGGGATTGGATGGCGGCGAATGGGTATCAGGAACGGCCGTTAGCCCTGACCGAATATGGTATTCTGATGCCCGTCGATTTTGGCTACACACCAGAGGTCGTGGCCCAATTCCTGCTCGACACTTTTCCCATTTTGATGCACGAAAGCAGCCCCAATGGCTACCCGGCCGATGCCAACCGGCTGGTACAGTGGTGGTTTTGGTATAGCGTCTACGACAGCCCCGACTATTACCCGACCGGCAACTTGTATGACCGGGAGGCAAATGAGCTAACGCCGATTGGTCGGGCGTTTGCTGATTATGTTAATAATCTTCCGTAGTACGAAGTGCGTAGTGCGTAATGCGTAAGAGATCGCCCCTACGCACTACGCACTACGCACTACCCAACATATGCAACTGTTCGGCCAGGTGGGTAGCGGTGATAAGCTGGGCGGACCGATAGGTTTGGGCTAGTTGGGGCAGATTTAGCTGGTGGATAACGGCCTTTTTCGCCACATCCGCCGGTAAAAAAGAATGAAAACGGCCCATTTGCAGCCGGTCGGCCAGAGAATCGGCCTGTTGCCGTGCCACCCGCGCCGCTGTCGTCCCATCCCAAGGGGGTAAGGCGGTCAGCGTTTGGGGCAAAAAAAGGCAATATTCGTTGATTGTTTCGGCCATGATGCCCTGCGCTTGCCAAACGGCCGTTAACACCATCCCCCACACCGTTCCCCAAAAATGAAACAACAAGCAGCCATCCCCTGTGGGCAGGATGGGTAGCTGGTCGGGTGGCAGCCCCAGCGAGCGGGCCACAGCCTGAGTCACAGCAAAGGGAATGGCAGCCTGGGCTGTATGAAACCGGAGCGATCCCTCGGCGATTTGGTCAGGGGCCGCCGCCAGACCAAAGCGATATTTCTCACGCCAAACGACGCGCATAGTCCGACCGCCAAACAGCAGGATTTGACCCACTTCATACGGCCGTTCCGTGTGGGCCACGATGCGTCCGGTATAAGCATCAACGGCCGTTATCGACAACGGATCGGCCCCGATATTGCTGTAAATTTCATGCTCGTCCAGCAACTCTTGCAGCTTGGTGTCCGGCTTCCATTCCCCCAGACGGCCAGAGCGCAAATAGCCGTTAAAGGCCAGCTCCCGCACAATCAGCTCCGCATCATTGGCCGGAAAAGTGGCCGGGGCCAGCCGGGTTATATCGGCCAGCCGAATGCTGCCGGTGGGACTTTGTTTGCACAGGCTAAAAATCTGCTGCACTAAAACGGAGGGGCGGAAGGTGTAAACGGCCGTATCCGTCACGCTAACTTCATCTCTGGCCAGGGCTAGTAGGGCCTCAAAGCGAGCATATTCCCCCGGCGATTGGGGCAGGCAAAGCACCTGCATCCGGTCTGTGCGCCGCCCGCCCCGGCCGATGCGCTGCAAAAAGGCGGTCAGATCGGGCGGGCAGCCGCGCAAAATCACATCATCCACGCTGCCAATGTCGATGCCCAACTCTAACGTGGAGGTAGCGATGCAAATGGCGGTGGCCGCAGCGGCGAAACGGCTCTCTACTTCTTCGCGCAGTTGGGCTTCCAGGTTGCTGTAATGGACAAAAATGTCGGCGTGGTGGGGCAGGTGTTGGCGTAGATAAACGGCCGTTTGTTCCACCTCGGCCCGCGTATTGCAAAAAAGAAGGGATTTGGCCGCAGCCCGTTGGCCCAGGGCTTCACTGAGATCGGCCAGGTCGTATAACGGCCGTATCTCGGCCACAATTTCGCGGCTGCCGGGGACGCTGATAATCGTCTCGTCGTATAAATAGCGGTCGGCCACGCCCATCGGGTCCGGCACAGTGGCAGACAGGGCGACGCGCTGCATGGCCGGGGCATCGGGCCGGGCATAGTGGCGGATGCGCTCGATGCGCTCTAGCAAACAGCGCACATGGTCGCCCCTGGGTGTGTTGTCAAAGAGGTGGATTTCGTCGAGGATAACGGCCGTTACCTGCGTAAAGAGGCGTGGGGCGCGGGTCAACAGACTGTCGGTTGATTCGGGGGTGGTCAGCAAAATGGCGGGCGGGCGAGTGGTGTCCAGCGGACCAGTATCTCCCATCTTCATCGCCAGCCGAATCCCTGTATCGGCCAAAATGGGGCGCAATCGCTCATACAAATCCCGCACTAACGCCCGCGTGGGGCAAAGGTAGAGCAGGCGCAAACCGGGCTGGCGCAGATCGGTCCAATGGCGTTCTAGCAAGGGGGCCAGGGCCGCTTCGGTTTTGCCAGAGGCGGTGGCGGCAATTAGCAGCGCATCTTGCCTGGCCTGTATGGGGGAGATGGCTTGCTGCTGGATGGGGGTGAAACGGCCGTAGCGGGCAAAGAAGAGGGGCCAGGTGTGGGGGATGAGGGCTTTGACGGTGTGGGGGGAAAAGGTCACTGCTTAATCCGATGTTAACCAACGTGTGGCAAATTCCCCCAGATTTTTAACCCAGGCATCGGCCGGCTCATCAATGGGTGCTTGCTCACGGCGCATCTGGCAGAGTGATTCGGTAAAGGCTAATAACCAGTCCCAACTCAACGGATCAATATCATCATCCACCAACGATAAATGCTCAGTGGCCCATGATCGAAAGTCAATGATAAAAACCTGAACATCATGTATTTCAGCGATTTCCTGCATCCGTCGGCTAATTTCTGATTTCATTGTTGGTGCTTGATCAACCACAAAACCGACAATTTCTGTTTCCAGATGATCCCGAAGTTTTTCGTTTAATTCCTCCAATTCATCGCGCAAATAAGGTTTGCCATATTTGGCATCCCACGCCTCAATAATCTCAAAAGATGAGCCATGCACGGTTACTTCGACATCCCCGATATTGCCATGTTTTTTGTTAGCCGAGCGCATTTGTGACAGTGGCTTCAAATCACCATCGAGCAAATTCCACTCTGCTTTGGCCTGAAACAAGCTGTGCATAGCAATTTCAAGCAGGCGAGCAGAATAGTCTGATGCGTCAATGAAGTTGTCCATAAACTCTATGATAGATTCGGCTGGTGGTTGGCTGGCAATGACCGATTTGATTTGTGTAACTGTGTTTGCTGCTGACTTTTGGAAGCGGTCTGACTTGTTTAGCAGCAGGGCTAATAGATGGCGCAAGGCCGACTCCGCATCCATCTCACCTTGTTCTAGCAAATCAACTAACGTCAGCCACTCCTGGCGTGCCCCACGAATGGCTGCTTTGTACAGTTGAGAATAGGGGTAATTTTCGGCCAGCGACCGAGTCATCATGACCCCATCCGCGTTGGTGCGTAAAAGATCGTAGCGTCTCAGAACTGGCGTGATGTAGCTTTTGTCCAATGAGCGCATTGGCAGCCCTTCTTGCCAGGAGAATCTGGTTTCTCCATAGCTGTTGCCACCTTTATGAAGCCGAATGCTTTGCGTGGGCGCAATTGTTTTGAGGCAAAGCTGCAAGACAGTCAAGCCAACAATAGCTCGTCCCACCTCGCTCGTGAGTGATTCGACAAGCGTGGTTAAAAGGGTTAATTGGGATGGGGGCAACTGCCCTAGTTCAGCATCTGGTTTCTGGCAGGTTTCGATTAAGTTGGGCAAGAAGCCAGAATCAAAAGCCGCACGAATCTCTTTTAGTCGTTTTTGGGCAGCTTTACTCAGTTTGCCTTCGGGGAAAATTTGGGCAGCACCAGTCTCATAGACCAGTTCGCTTCGATCATGGAAAACTTTTAGATGGGGTTCTGTAGGTGACTGTTTGTTGATAGACATGAAGTTTTCAGGCCGACAAGGATTTGTGCAATTGTACACTAACTGGCGTTAAGGTAGGAAAGGCATAAGGAACTAAGAAATGGTCGGCAGGAATTTGAGGGTTAGTCGTGGCATTTCTGACCTCGTAACCGGTTTTTTTGAGCATTTTAGCCATAGGCAATACATTACCCAGTTCTATGTGCCACAACTCAGCTAATTGTTCGGCGGCAATTATTTGGCCTACGCCAATACCGGCTACCACTTTTTTTATGACTTGCCATTCAAGGGTCTGATTATCTGTTGATAGTTCTAAATGGCTTGTAAATCGGGGGTCATATTGATAATAGCCACATAATTGAACCAGATCAGCTTTTATTTTTAACTCGTTGAGTTCGTACTCAAATGCTTTCCACAAGCTGGTAAAGTTTGTCAGAGAAGCCGGGCCTTGCAGAATAACTTTGTTGGCATCAAGCTGCCATGTTGTCCCTGGTGTTGGTTTAACGGTGATCCGCATTTCTGGCGAAGGTGCGGGCTTGTTGTGGATTATGTTAAACAGCCATTGTTGACTATCTGGCACAAATTGGACTGTTAGTAGATTTCCGTTTGTATTTTGTCCATTTGTTTCTGTCCATTTGAATTTTGTAGATAGTTGGGCTGTGTAGGTCCGCGAAACGGCTGTTTTTTGCTCAACAACCTGTAATTGACTAATCGCCTTTTTTGCTTTTGCTTTATAACTTTGTGTTAATTGCCGTTTTCGCTTTCGGAAGCCTAACTCTTCATAGGGTTGCAACAAAGGCAAATCAAACGGCAGATCAACACCAAACAGTTGTTGCAAAATAGATACCGCCAGAATACGAGCAATTTGGGGTGGTACAGAGTTGCCAATCTGATGAATAGATGCCTGTTTTCCACCCAAGATTTGATAGGTGTCAGGAATTGTTTGCAGCCGTTTTAGTTCAGCAATTGTAAATGGTCGGCTATCCCAATGGAAAGGGCCAGTATATTGCCCACCTTGTGCTTTAATTGTTCGCACCGGACGAGTAGGATCAGCTTTGTATAAAAAATCAGAAAATTTAGATCGCCAGGCAAAAACCGGTTGTGGATGCCCCATTTTTTCTGTGTAAAAACTATAATTCAAGCCAGGGGGAATATCTTCTAAAAGGTGACCAAAACGCCCGCCAATAGATTGGTTTTCATATTGAGATTTAGCACTCAAATTGCTTATGGCTTTGGCCGCACTGTAAAAGGGGAATTTGTCTGGTGAATCAGGACCATGTGTGGGGCGCGGAAACAGGTATTCTCCTTCTTTCACCCCAACAATAAATAACCGCTCTCGGTGCTGTGGTACACCAAAATCGGCCGTATCAAGTATCCTGAAAAATATCTTGTAGCCAGCAGCAGCAAAAGCCTGTTGTATGGCCAGCCAGGCTTCTCCATTTTGAGAGCCAGTAATTCCATAGACGTTTTCAAACAAAAAGCCACGCGGCGATAGTTGCTCAAGCAGCCTCACATATTCGGTAAACAACATGCCGCGATCATCATCTGTGCCTTGTGTTCCGGCTGCTCGCCTACCGGCGGCTGAGAAGGTTTGGCACGGTGGGCCACCAATAATAAAGTCAATCTCAATATTGTCAGGAGGATGGTAATGGCGAATATCTTGGCATAATGCTTCAGAGTCGGCGAAGTATTGATCAGGTCCACAATTGGCATTGAGTGTTTCAATAAATTTTGGTTCAAACTCAACCATTGTTTGGATAGAGAATCCGGCATCATGAAACCCAATGTCTAGCCCACCACCACCTGAGAAGAGGCTCAGGGTACGAATGGTTTGTAAGTTATTGTCTATTGCCCATCTTCGCAGTGATTGACCAAATAAATCGGGCCAACCGGGTATATATTCAAATTGCAAGGCATGGGCCATTGCCCTGACTGTGCTGGTTGATTTGACTGCTTTATTCAGATCGGAAAATAAGGCTAGTTGTTGCACAGGCATCTGACCCCTGATTGAGTGGTATTGTCCAGATTTGTTGTAACTGCTAACCACGAAGACACAAAGAACACAAAGTTTTTCTGGTTTTTCTTCGTGAGCTTCGTGTCTTTGTGGTGAAATCCCAGAGAGACTGAGTAATCACGATTTGTTAGTTTATACCACAGGGTATGCCAATTTATCAATCATTCAGCGCACTTGATCACGCAGTTCATCAAGCAGCGTCGCCACGTCGTAGTGGTGATGGAGGTAGAGCAGGTCGAACAGCTCGACGGCCATCCGCACGGTGCTACGCATGGAAAAACGGCCGTTTCTCATCCCCTGAGCCAATAATTCAGCCGCGCCGCGCCGGACCTGGGTTTGGCGTTCAGTGAGTTCGTAGGCGTAGGCCTGGGTATGGTAGCTCAAGATACGCTGCAAGAATTGGCCTACTTCTTGCGGGGGCACCTCCGGCTCCAGGTAGAAGATTTCCTCCTCTTGCAGCCAATCACGCAAAGGGATGCGGTTGTCGCTGCGGGTGACAGTGAAGAGGAAAAAGAGGGATTGGTTTTGGTCGTAGCCGAGGGGGTAGTCACGCCAACGGTGCTGGGGGAACTGGTCGGGCTGGATGGCTTGCTGCCGCTCGCGCAGGGCGGTGTAGATCATGGCCTGGAAGAAGAGGCTGGCTTTGGGGCGTTGATACGGCCGTAACAACGAAAAACTCTCCGCCTCATCGATCAGCAGGCAGAGGCCGCTGTACCCTCCCAGCCGAGCCAACGCGCTCAGGCCGCTAAACAGAAAAGCCATCTGCCGCGCATTGTGGCCGATTTTGTAAATGGTGGGGAATTTCAGGCCGCGTGGCAGCCCTTTGTTCATCGCTTTGACCCGCCGGCCGCCCATGAGCCAGTTGAGCCACGCCTTGCGCTGGCGGGATGAGGCGGTGTTGGCATAGGCGGTCAGGCCAATCACCACCGGATCAATTTCGGCCGGGGAAAGGTCGCGTAAATGGGGGATGGTGCGTTGCAGATCGGCCGTTTTTTCTAGCAGTGGTCCTAGACCACGCTCGTCGGTATCGGGGTAGCGCAGATGGTGCATCGCTTCCCGATAAATGGCAAAACCGCGATGGGGAGGTAGTTCTAGCAGGTCGAGGCTGACGGTGGCCACTAAAAAGTCACGCGACAAGGCTTCCTGGGCGGCCAGTTCAACCATGTGGCTTTTGCCATAGCCATATTCGCCCACAACGGCCCGCACCGCACCGCCTTGCTGATGGGCTTCATTCAATGCCTTGATTAAACTCGTTTGTTCCTGCCGTAAGTTGACGGTTAATTCGGCTACGTGCTGGGCCGGGGCAATGCCCACGCGCAGCGACTCGATCAACTGCCGGGCCTCCATCTGGTTGGTGGACATGGGCGGCGGTGGTTGATAGATAGTGCCGAAGATGGGGGATGGTTCGGCGAGGGAACGGCCGTTTTGCTCAAACTCATGGCGGGGGCGGCGAAAACGCAGTCCGTTGCCAAAACGGACCATCAATTCGGCCCCGTTTCGATAAACGGCCACTACCTGGCCCGGCCCGTATTGGGGATGTTCTACTTGTTGTCCGATCATATTTACCTCAGTAAGGCGGTGTTTCCCCACCCATCAGCGCATCCACCTGGCCGCGCAGGACGGCCTGGGCTTCCTCTTCGGTGATGGTATGCTCCTGGCCGTGATGCTGGCGGGCCAGTTCCACCACGAAGGATTTGACAAAAAGGCGGCGATGGCTCACATCCAGGAAAATATCGCGGGCGACGTTGGCCAGGATGACGGCGTTGGCCCGCTGCACCGTATGGTCTAGTTGGGTATCAAAAGCGGTTTCGTAGATGGGAATCAGCTTCTCGCCAATGGCCAGCATCAGGTCGTCTTCGTCCAGGTCGAGATGGTCCAGGCTAATGAGGGGGCTGAAATGGTTGACATGGCTGAAACGGCCGGGGGCACGCACCCGCTGCTGCAAGGCCGGGTATTTGGGCACGATGTCGCTGATAAATTGGGGCGGCACGGCGTAGACAAACATGGCTCCGGGTAGATCTTCACGGGTGCGGTCGATCACCTCGCGTAAGGTGTCGGTGGCTAGTTTTTCCGCTTTGCCGCCGACGCTGGCCATGCGGTCCACTTCGTCAAACAGCAAAATGAGGCCGCTGTAGGAAAGGGCACGGACAATCTGGCAAAGGGAACGCAACATGCGGAAGGCGTTGGGCTTGGTGATTTTGCCGGTCACGCCCACTTCGCGCAGGATTTTGGTGTCATCGGGGGAGGTGGGTTCGCCCATGAGCCAACGGGTGAGGGAGTCGAGCCGTTCGTCATGTTCCCGGATAAGATTGTCGAAGTAGGCAATAACGGCCGTTTGATAAGCCCCACTATCCACCGAGGTCGCTTCCAGGGTGTCAATCAGAGCGCGGTACAGGGGATTTTGCAGCGTTTCCAGGCTCAAGTCACTGCCCACAATGCGTTCCAGCGTACCCTGCAAGAAGCGGGTGAGGCCCGACTCATCCGACACACCGGCGGCCGGTTCGTGCCAGATGATGTTGCTGGCAACGGCCTGATAGACCAGCTTTTGGTCATTGTAGGGCGTTTCGGTCGGGCTGAGGTCTACCTTGACTACGGCAAAATTCCGCTCCCAGGCAACGTCACGCAGGCAGTAGAGGAAGTGGGATTTACCACTGCCATAATCGCCTACGACCATCTTGTAGGCTGCGCCCCCATCTTGCAAATAGGAGGAGAGGTAGAAGTCATCGAGGGCTTGCAGCAGAGACTGGTTGCCCACGTTAAAATGCTGTACGCCTCGCGTGGGGGGTGTACCAAAGCTGCCTAGTATCTCGATAATGTGGCGTGCCAAAGGGCGGGAGAGGGTTGTATCAGTCATAGTTTTAGCAAATAAGCGTGAAACGTGAAGCGTGATACGTGATGGACAGACAATCGCATATCACGTTTCACGGATTAGTCAAAGGTAATATCGCCGTAATATTCGCCATCTTGTGGGCCGCTAGGGAGCCACAGGCTGCGACTACTTTGTTCGGCCTGGCTTTTGGTGGCTACGCCGAGTTGGAGTTGGTAGGGCTGGCCTTCTACCGTCAGTCGGGTGGGGCCATCTTGCCGCAGCAGGACCAGATCGCGCACAAAAAGGGGGCGGTCGTAATCTTTGAAGGTGCTGCGGGAGGGAGCGTTCCAGAAGCGGTTGTTTTGCCGGTTGAGGGTGATTTGGGCGTGGACTTCGATAATGCTGATGCGCCCGCCTCCCGGCCGGCGGCTGCGTTTGTTAATGCAGTCTTGCCAGGCAGTGTGTAGTTCGGCCAGAAAGGCTTCGGTGTCGATGGTGCGGTTGATGATGCGTTTGACTTGCTGGTCGTAGGCTCGCAGGATGGCGTAGAAGGATAGGGCCAGCGGGCGGGTCAGGGCTTCTCTGCCGTAGAGCCATTGGCCTTTGCGAGCGTTGCTGTCTAGTTGCAGGGTGAGGCCGTTGACGACGAGGGTGGGCGGACGGCCGTCTACGGTTTCGCCTCGTTTGATAAATTGGTCACGCAGATCGCGGGCAAATTCAAAGGCCAGGTTATCGAGGGCGGTTTGGGTAGTGGTGGTGAAGGTAGAAACGGCCGTATTCAACGTCTCATTCTCCACCTCAGCAGCGGCCGCTTCCAATTTAAGCAGCGCCTTCTGCATGGGCAGCGCGTCCGCCTTTTCCTCACTAGCTAGCTTGATAGCGGTACGCAAGGCATTCATCGTGCCGCGTAACGCCTTAAATTGCGGCTCCAGTTCCTCCTGAGCCGCTTGTAGTTGGGTAAGCAATTGGTCCATAATTGTATAATAACTCCTCGCGCAAATGTAGGTCAAGCATCCCTGCTTGACCACGCAAACAGGGATGTTTGCGCTACAGATTCTCCTTCGTCTGCCGGTTTGTTCCGGCACATTTTATCTCTCGTTGGGTATAATTTCGCTGGATTTTACGTTGAATAGCCTGTTATGACAAAAACAGTATTGCGTATTGCGTATTCCGTAGTTCTCTGGTTACGCAATGCGAAATACGCAAAACGCTTCATCAACCTTCATTCAGCAGACTCAAAGCTGGCTCAAAGTCCCCAAGAGCTTAATATCCCGCCTCCCGATTCACCTGATTCAGCAGCGGCTCGCCCGTGATATAACGGCGCAGATTCTCAACAAATAAATCAACCGCCCGCTGATCATAGTGGGCCGTAAAGCCACTGATATGGGGCGTCAGAATGACGTTTTCCAACGACCAGAGCGGACTGTCCGCCGGCAGTGGTTCTTCCTCAAACACATCCAGGCCGGCACCGGCAATCCAGCCCTTTTTCAGCGCTTTGACCAACGCTTTTTCATCAATCAGACCTCCCCGGCCTACGTTAACCAGGTAAGCATTGGGCTTCATCTCTTTCAACAGGTCCTCGTTGAATATATGGTGGGTCTTGGCCGTGAGCGGCAGCGTCACTACCACATAATCACATTCAGACAGCATGGAGCGTGTCGCCTCGCCGGGGTAGATGCGGTCAGGTACGTCCCCACCGGGATCGCCGCTGCCCCTGATTATGTAACCCACATCTTTGGGCTGCTTGACGTTGCGCTTTGTGACCAGCACCTTCATGCCAAATGCTTTGCCCAGGCGGGCCACCTCCCGGCCGATGCTGCCATAGCCCAAGATACCCAGCGTACGGCCGTTTAACTCATCCGGCAGAAATTTATCCCAACGCTGCCTGGGCCACTCGTTTTGGGCCTGGTAATGAAACCAGAGGCGCGTTTTGTTGGCCCAGGCCAGCAGTTGAGCAAACACATACTGAGCCATGTTGGTAGCGTGAATACCACTGGCGCTGGTAATAGCGATGTCGCTATCCCAGATGGGTTCGTCTACCAGGCTGTCTACGCCAGCCCAATGAACCTGCACCCAGCGTAAATTGGGAGCCTGTTCGGGCTGGGGCAGACCATTGACCGCGTAGTAAACCTCAGCCTCTGTAGTCCAATCATCGGGCCAGCGGCCGTCGGGCAGCGTGCGCTGTTCTAGCTTGATCTCGTCTGAGACCTGTCGAATTTTGTTGGTTAACGTTTCGGTAAAGGGGGCTGTTACCAAGACATGGGTCATCGTACCATACTCCTGTTTGCGATATGGTGTGGCCTTTTGCCAAAGGCCACAGTGACGCGGGCTGACTATCGCCTTACCCGATTGCTACTATAGCACAAATTGAAGGGGGTGGGCAGCAAGTAGAGGAGTTACCCATGAACTATCGTTTATTATGGCTGCTGGCGCTGGGGCTGGCAGCAACTTTGACTATGGCGGCCCGCGGCCTGGCACCGGTTGACACGGCCGATGACACGGCCGTTACCGAGGTAGCCATCACCGTCTTACCGGCCGAACCAAGTCCCACGCCAACCGACTGTACCCCCTTGCCCATTGAAATGACGGCCGAAATTGTTAAGGACACAGAATATTCACGTTTCCAAAAACCATGCTCTCTGCTAAAATGAGAGCATGGTATCTAAAGAACTGGCACAACAACTCAAAGAAGCGGGCCTGGTCTGGGAGGCTAAGACCCACGATTTCTTCGTCATTCCGGAGCGGGGCATGGACGAGCATATCTTCGTCGTGACCGACGTCATGGCCCATCTGGAACTGCTTAAGGGCTGGCCCGTCGTCACCTTCCACGGCACGGCCGAATGGGCGCTAGACTATATCCTGACCGCCGAGGTTATCTGGCTGCCCAGCGAAGCCCAAATTCGCGCCCGCCTGGAAAACGCGCTGCTCGGTGAAGCCGATCTCAAGCTGGTCTTAACGCTACAGCACCCTGGCTACCGCTGTGACATCATCTACGACAACCAGCCGCACAGTTTTACCAGTGTTTCCGCCAGTGATGCCTATGGCCTGGCGCTGCTCCACATCCTTGAGCAGCATAATCATAGCCACGACTAACGGGTGCTTTGTAACAGTTCCTAGCCAGAATCGTATACAGGATTAGAGATGAGTAAACAAGTCAGCCCCATTACGCATCAATTAGGTGTAATACCATCGTTTATTGTGGGAGCCGGTCTATTTGTACTGGGTCTGTTGGCCATCAACCAGATCGTCAACACCTTCTGGCCTATTGACGTGCAGCGACTGGACCTGGTCCGCAGCGTCGCTCTGGATAGAGCGGACGCTGCCGCCCTATTGCAGGCGGCCAACACCGAAATCATCCTCGTCTTTTTGGCCGCTATCCTGGTTACAATAACCGGCCTGGTTCTGCCATTCACTTTCTTTCTGAACATGCGGTTTGGACGACGTGGCCGGCCGCGCCTCACGCCCCCTCCGTTTTTTATGACGCTGCGCCAGGCCATGTGGGTAGGCATCTGGGCCGCCTTTTGTGTCTGGCTGCAAATGAATCGTACCCTGGGCCTGGCCGTGGCTGTCCTGGTTGCCGTCGTCCTGGTCTTATTTGAATTGTTATTGCAGATCAGACAGCAGGCAAAAACAGTCCATCCGGGCGGGTAGCACTTCCAATCGTGATCCAACGTGCGACTCGCCAGGCATAACAACAACATGTCTCCTAAAGCAACGACCGAACGGTCCCAAAAACTGCTGCGCGAACTTCCCAGTGTAGACCGGCTACTTAAACTACCGGTGGTGATCGAACTGGTCGCTGAATACGGCCGTACGCTCACTGTTGAAGCCCTGCGTCATACGCTGGAAACCAACCGGGCCGCCATTCTGAACGGGGCCAGCTACGTGCCTATGAACGCCATGCTGGCTGAAGCAACCCGTGAATGGTTGGCAACATTATTGTCGCCCACGCTGCATCCCGTCATCAATGCCACCGGGGTTATCATTCATACCAATCTGGGACGCGCACCACTAAGTGACGCCGCTCGCAAAGCGGTTGAGGCCGTGGGCGGCAGCTACAGCACGCTCGAATATGATTTAAGCCAGGGCGAAAGAGGCTCACGCAGCCTTCACGCCGAAGCATTACTCACTCGGCTGACCGGTGCTGAAGCCGCGCTGGTGGTCAACAACAACGCAGCGGCCGTTTTGCTGCTGTTGACCGCCCTTTGTCAGGATAAAGAAGTGATTATCAGCCGGGGCCAACTGGTCGAAATCGGAGGTGGCTTTCGCATTCCTGATGTGTTGGCTCAGTCCGGCGCACGGCTGGTTGAAGTAGGCACCACTAACCGCACCCATCTCTATGATTACGAGCAGGCTATTACGGAGAATACGGCCGCTATCATGGTCGCCCATTACTCCAATTACAAGGTGATTGGCTTTACCAGCGAACCAAGTCTGGCCGAACTCAGCCATCTGGCTCATCAGCACCATCTGCCCCTGTTTTACGACCAGGGCAGCGGCGCTTTACTCGATGTAACGCCTTATGGCCTGACACCAGAACCGACAGTGCTAGATGGCCTGGCGGCCGGCTGTGATCTGGTCGCTTTTAGCGGCGATAAGCTGCTGGGCGGGCCGCAGGCGGGGATCATTTGTGGTCGCGGCGATTTGGTGACGCAGCTTAAGCGCCATCCGCTGGCCAGGGCGGTCCGGGCCGACAAGCTTTGCCTGGCAGGGCTGGCAGCCACCCTAACCCACTACCTGACCAATACAGCGACAACGGCCGTTCCCGTGTGGCGCATGATTGCCCGGCCGGCCGCCGACATCCGCTCAGAGGCCGACACCTGGGCCGCCCGGTTACAGGAGCAAGGGATTCAAGCTCAGGTTAGCGACGGCCGTTCTACCGTTGGCGGCGGCAGTCTGCCCGGCACCAGCCTGCCGACCTGGTTGGTGGCCATTGACCACCAGTCAGTCAGCGCCCTGGCTGAACAACTACGGCTGCATGAGCCAGCCATCGTCGCCCGTGTACAAGACAACAGACTGCTGATCGACCCGCGCACCGTTTTGGTCCATCAAGCAGAACCTTTGTTACAGGCCGTTATTCGAGCCGCAGCCCAACAGTTAGCTGTCGGCTAACTGGTTGGCTAAGACTGTTAACTTGTTATCAGTTCCAGAGCAACTGGTTTAACGGCAATTTGCGTAAATTGGATTAAGATAGAAGATTACAGGACAGGGTATTCCCATGAGCCGTATTTTAGCGATAGAAACTTCCTGCGATGAAACGGCCGCTGCCGTTGTTGAAGGTGGCACACGCATTCTGAGCAACGTCATTGCCAGTCAAACAGACCTGCACGCGCAGTACGGTGGCGTTTTTCCCGAGGTAGCCTCGCGCAAACATATTGAGGTTATTTACGCCGTGGTGCATCAAGCAATGCAGCAGGCCCATATCGGCTTTGAAGATCTGGATGCCATTGCCGTGACTGAAGGACCGGGCCTGGTTGGTTCACTGCTTGTGGGCGTCAACGTCGCCAAAGGGCTGGCATTGGGCCGCGGCAAGCCGCTGATAGGGGTTAACCATATTGAGGGGCATATCTACTCGTTGTGGTTGACAGAGGCAGCGGCTGAAATTGAATTCCCGTTACTGACGCTGGTAGTTAGCGGCGGCCACACCGAACTGTATCTGATGCGTGATCATGGCCAATATGAGCATCTAGGCGGTACGTTGGACGACGCCGCCGGTGAGGCGTTTGATAAGGTAGGGCGGCTGTTAGGTTTGCCCTTTCCGGGCGGGCCAGCGATTGACAAAGCGGCAACGGACGGCAATCCGACCGCCTACGACTTTCCCCGTGCCGTCATGGAGCAGGAGTATGGCTATGATTTCAGCTTTAGCGGGCTGAAAACGGCCGTTATGCGCGTCACCCGCCGTTTTCAGCCAGAGCGACTGCCCGTTAACGATCTGGCGGCCAGCTTTCAGGCAGCCGTTGTGGATGTGCTGGTAACGAAAACAGCCCAGGCAGCCGCGGCCCATGAAGTTACGGCCGTACACCTGACGGGTGGGGTTTCGGCCAATCGCGGTTTGCGCCAGGCTATGTCAGCTTTGCCCGTGCCGGTGCGCTATCCGCCCCCCATTTTATGCACCGACAACGCGGCCATGATTGGGGCGGCCGCTCATTGGCATTGGTTAAACGGCCGTTTTAGTCCATTATCTTTAGACGTCACACCAAACCTCGCTTTGCTGGGTAGTTACTAAGATACTGTTCCACTTTAGACCATTTTTACATATAATGGAGTAATGGGTTACCCCATTCTGCATTGCCCTATCTTTGAAATCTGATGATCGCGACCAGACCAACAGCCACTTACCAGATAATGATGACCGACGCTGCTCCCATTAGTGATAGTAAACGACTGCAGACTATTTATGCTGTTCATGCTATTCTCAACCAGGTTGAATCCCCCGTATCGGATATTCAAACGTTACTTGGTCGCCTTATCGAGGTTGTCGTTCGAGAGTTGGGAGCCGATGAGGGAACCCTGGTTATATTCAACCAACGGCTCGAAGTAGTTTACGCCTGGCAGGCTGATCTGAATACCCCCCCCCGTTTCCTGGACGGGGTCATTGAGGACGACCTGTACATACAAGCCATGCGTGCCCACGAAACCGTCATTATCGACGATACGCGAACCAATGACCGCTACTCACCTAGTGTTACGCTTGAAGCCAGTGAGAATCCCCGCTCCGTAATTTGTGTTCCCTTCACCAATCGCGGCCAATTGGCTGCGGCAGCCCTCCTGCGCAAAGCGGGTGTTGCCCAATTCAGTATACTCGACGCCAATCTGCTAACGACGATTGCCCGACAGTTTGCCAATTTTGCCGAAAACGCCCGACTGTATACGCAATCTCAGAGACAGTTGAGAATCTCCGCACTGCTACAAGAAGCAGGGCAAATCATCAACTCCACCCTCAATATTGATGAAGTCTTGCAGGCGTTGTTGTCCCAGATGAACCATCTGCTTAATGCCGAAGCCGTTTCGATTGCACTGGTAGACCAGCAGACTAATGAACTGGTTTATCGTGTGGCCGCCGGTCACGGTAGCGACAAAATAAAGGGTTTGCGTTTGCCCTCTAATCAGGGTATATCCGGCTGGGTTATGAAAAACAATGAGCCTGTTTTGGTCTCTGACGCTACGGCCGATCCCCGCTTCAATCCTGAAGGGGACAGGCGTACAGGTTATACGACACGAACGATGATGTGCGCGCCCATCGCCTTCAAAGGACAAGTTCTGGGGACGATACAAGCTGTCAACCCCAGCGGCGGCCGCTTCACCGATCAGGACCTCTCTCTCCTGATTAACCTGGCCAATATTGCCAGCAGCGCTCTGGCCAACGCCCAGCAATTTGAACGTACGCAAGCGGCCGAAAAGCGGTATCTCAACCTTTTCCAGGATAGCATCGATCCCATCGTTCTGACGGACGTCAATGGGCAGATCGTGGAAGCCAATCGACGGGCGATTGCCTTTTTTGGCTATAGTCGGACAGAATTACTGGACCGTTCAATAGATATGCTTCATGTGCATGAAGGCACTGCCGCTAAGATTCTGTCCATTCCGGCCGAGGGCGTACGGCAGTTTACGGGCAAGGTTCAATCTTCATACAATGTCAATGTGCCGGTTGAAGTCCATGCCAAACGAATTCAGTTTGGCCCTAACGAACTGCTGCAATGGATCTATCATGACATCTCTGAGCAGATCGAATTAGAGCAAATGCGCGAAGACCTGATCGCGATGCTGTTCCATGACCTGCAAAGCCCGCTGGGTAACGTCATCTCTAGTCTAAGCCTGATGAAAGATGAACTGCCGTCGGATAGCGATCCTTCCCTGCACCTGATGTTAGATATTGCCGCTCGCAGCAGCAGCCGGCTGCAAACACTGGTCCGCTCGCTGCTAGACATCACGCGGCTTGAAGCAGGCCACCCCGTCAGCGATAGAAGGGAAGTAAGTGTGCAACGGCTGGTACAAGATGTCTGGGAATTTGAAGAGCCAAACTTTGACCGGCGCGGTGTCTTTTTCTGCCACGAAATTGAAGAGAATGTGCCCTTAGCCTACGTGGAAGAGGATATGATCCGCCGCGTACTGGTTAACCTGGTCAGTAACGCATTGAAGTTCAGTGCCGAAGGCGATTCGATCAGGGTGACGGTTGCTCATGGCTGGCAGGATGATGCCTCTAAAATATTGGTCTCTATAGCGGACCAGGGGCAAGGCGTGCCCCCGGAATACCGCGCTGCCATTTTCGACAAGTTCCACCGGGTTGCCGGCAAGGCGTCCGTATCTGGTCTGGGGCTGGGTCTGGCGTTTTGCCGCCTGGCAATTGAAGCGCACGGAGGTCGAATTTGGGTCGATGACGCACCCGGTGGTGGTGCTCGCTTTAACCTGACGTTGCCCGTCGCTGAGGAAATGCCGATCTACGAAGCGCCGTAAATGCTACCCGTTCCCAACCTGCCCTTCGCACACCACCCGCTAACACTCCCCGCTGTTACCCAGCACCAAACGATGGATTTGCACGTTCACTTTAGTCGCGTAAACTCATAGTCATGAGTGAACGCCTCTACTATGAAGATGCTTATCTGAAAGAATTTACCGCCCGCGTGGTGGCCCGCCATGAAATCGAGGGGCAACCGGCCGTTGTGCTGGACCGCACTTGTTTTTATTCGACGTCGGGGGGGCAACCACATGACCTGGGCTGGCTGAATGACACGGCCGTTACTAACGTTACCCTCCACCCCGAACATGGCCTGCTGCACTGGCTGGCCACACCACTCGAAGCTGACCTGGTAAACGGCCGTATCGACTGGGCCCGCCGCTTCGACCATATGCAACAGCATACCGGCCAGCACATCCTTTCCCGCTCCTTTATCGAAACAGCCCAGGCCGAAACGGTCGGCTTCCACCTGACACCGGACAACCTCACCATCGACCTCGACCGGGACACCCTCAGCCCCGACCTGATCACTGCCGCCGAATGGCTGGCCAATCAGATTGTATGGGCAGACCGGCCCATCATTAGCCGCAGTGTCACTCTTGAGCAAGCTCGCCACCTGGCGCTGCGTAAGCTGCCCGAAATAGAGAATAAGGCAGTTCGGATCATTGAAATTAGCGGTTTTGATCTGACCGCCTGCGGCGGTACGCACGTCGCTCGCACCGGCGCGGTGGGGCTGATCAAGGTCACCAAGCAAGAGCGGCGCGGCAACCAGCAGCGCCTAACCTTTGTTTGTGGGCAGCGTGCCCTGGCCGACTATAACCACAAGCATCAGGTGGTAGATGATCTGATGACCCGGCTCACAACAGCCGCCGACGAACTGGACCCGGCAGTAGACCGGCTGCAAGCAGAGCTGAAACTGGCTAACAGACGGCTCAAGAAGCAGGCCGAGCAGCTTGTGGCGGCTGAGGCAGAACGGTTATTACAAACGGCCGTTACCCACAACCAGTATCGCCTGATTACCCGCGCCTTCACCAACCGTGAACCTGCCGAATTACGTCAGCTTGCCAGCCAATTGGCCCAGCACGACGCCGTCATTGTCTTGTTAGGTTTGGCAGGCCCCAAAACCCAGCTTGTTTTCGCCCGCGCCAGCAATACGCCGGGTAACATGAACCAACTGCTCAATGAAGCATTGGCGGTCATTGGTCCTGATGCGCGTGGCGGCGGCACACCCATAATGGCCCAGGGCGGGGGGCCGCCAGCCAACCCGGCCACCGTAAAGCAAGCCCTACAACGTGCCGAGCAGATTCTGTTAGACAAGCTGTCTCGTTAGGCTACAATAGCAGCATGACCTCTGAATACGATAATCAGGCTCAGGCCCTAAAATGGGTCCCTTTTTTCTCTAAACTTCTGCCTGAGGAAGCCAGCGACCTGGCTCGTCACCTGGTCAGGCGTCGTTTTAGCACCGGGCAGATTATTTTCCATCACGGTGATCCTGGCGGGTTGCTCTACATCATCGAAAAGGGCAAAGTCAAAATTGCCCATACCACGTCCGATGGTAATGAAGCACTGCTGGCTATTTTGGGAGCCGGTGATTATTTTGGCGAACTGGCCTTACTCGATGAATATCCCCGATCGGCTACGGCCGAAGCGTTAGCCCCTACCGAAACGCTCACCCTGGGCCGCGAAGTCTTTATGCGTTACATTCACAGCAATCCCGAGTTCGCGCTCCACGTGCTGCGCACGCTGGCGCAACATATTCGCCGCCTAAACAGTCAAATTAGCGACACCTTCTTTTTGGATTTGTCCGGCCGGCTGGCCCGTACGCTGCTTTACCTGGCCGAACAGCATGGCAAGGTGACCAAAGATGGCATTGTCATTGACGTTTCATTGACCCAAACCGATCTGGCCGAGATGACCGGGGCTACTCGCGTCAGCATCAACAAAACGTTGGGACGTTTTCGTCAGGCCAAATGGATTAAGACCAAAAGCCGGCGCTTCATCATTCTTGACCAACAAGCACTAATCAAAACCACTCAGGTTTCAGGTGATACAGCGTTTTGACCTTCGTCGATGGTAGCTGATACACAAACGACGCCCAAGAACCCGCAACCAATTAGCGCCACTAATCGTTGCAGAACCAGCTACTTGCGCCGCCGCCACTGCTGCTCAACGCGCTGGTCGTACACTGGGCGGACACAGCCTGGATACCAGTCGCGGGCAATGGCTTGGCCATCTTCACCGTGTAATAATAGCGCCAGGTACTGCCCGGCAAGTCTACAAAGATTAGGCCAAAGTCTTCATAGTTTGGTGACAGAATCATCTGCCGGTGAATATCGCTGTTCATCCACCAGTTAAGCATGGCCTGATGGTTGCCGCTAAAGCCCCAGCCAATAATTTCACCCCCGATCTGCCAGTTGTAACCGGCCTCAGTCATTCGCTGGCGCGGCGTAGAGCCATCTGAGCCAATATGGCCGGTGAAATTGTTGAGGGCCATGTCCAGGCCGTGACGTCGAGCCGCCTGGTTGAGCCGCGTATCTATTTGATAAGGGGGCAGACCGTAGCTGGCCCGAGTCTGGTTGATTAAATCGGCCACGATTTGGGCCTCGCCAATTGGATTGAACTTTTCCCACTCGCTGCCTTCCGGACCCAGTCGCCATACCTCATTATCGACAGCCAGTAGATAAAGATCGTTGTAGACAGGATAGGACGTGGCTTGAACGGCCGTTTCATACCCCTCCTCAGGCTGCAAGGCCCAGCCCAACCGGTCTCGAACCTGCGGCCGTTCACGCCAGACGAGGCCGAAGCCCCGCTGCGGCTGGTACAAGCCAGCCGGTGGCTCCAGACCCGGATCATCAATCGGGTCGCCTTCCTCCCACTCATTGACAAAAACCTGCCACTGAGGCTGTTGGCTATCGCCGTACAGCACATAGATCAGGTCGGTTTCTTCAACCCACAGCATGTAGCCCTGCTCAAACGGCTGGTGGGCTGCGTTTGAGATCAACGCGGGCGCAGTCGGGCAAATATCGGGGGATGGTGCGAAGAACCAGCCATCAGGACAGGTCAACTCAACCGTAACGTCAGCGTACACCATTACCGCGTCACCGTTAACGGCCGTTAACATAAAGCGGCTCTGGTTGCGGACGCTGAGCGCGATGGTGTAGGTCATCGCGCCAGCCGTTTCTACTTGCCAGAACTGGCCGAACTGTCCTGTTGGCAACAGATGAAAGAGCGTCACTTCGTCAGCCTCGGCTGTCAGCCAGGTCAGCGTAATAGTGTCACCGGGATCGGCCAGGGTCACATTGCTGGCAAACTGCAAAATGACGGGGGGCGGCAAGGGCTTTTTGATAAGCGGCAGGTAAATCTGATAATTGGCCGTATCGTCGCCAGGTGCCGCGGGCATGGAGGCGGCATAACCAATGACATACCAGTTTAGATACAGCAGCCCTATGGCTAACAGCAGGCTAACAAGAAGCCCAACACGGGCCGCCGTTGGCCCGCTCTTTTTTATCCGAGTGGAGGCGATGTCTGCGGTGGTAACGGCCGTTGCCAGACCACCACAGGGGTTAGGAGATTGCGGAATGTTCGTTGTCATGTCTAAACCATTGATTGTGCGATTGCGCCTGAGCGACTGGATGAACAATTGCCAAACTTGTTTGAGGTCAGTTTCAGAACGCGCCAGATTTGTTATAATTCGTAACACCACGACATCAGGCCAGCTAACGGCCTTACAGTTCGGGTTGGACATACTGCCTGGGCCGTGCATTGCACCTCAGCCTATAGCATAACAATTAAAACGATTGCTTTCCGCAAATTTTGCGTATAAATTCAATGAGAATAGCTGTACTATCAGACATTCATGGCAACATGCCGGCCTTGCGGGCGGCTGCGGCCGACATTAAACAGTGGCAACCAGACCTGGTTGTGGTCAACGGCGATATTGTTAATCGTGGTCCTTGTTCCTTATCTAGCTTCGAGTTTGTCCGCTATAAGGCGCAAGCGGAAGGCTGGCACCTGCTGCGGGGCAATCATGAAGATTTTATTCTCGGTTGTGCCAACCCCAGCCGGCCCAGTGCCGGCCCGCAATATGAGCTGATGCGCTTTGCCTTGTGGACCTACCAACAGCTTAAAGGCCAGGTGGCCGCGCTGGCGGCTCTACCCGACCGCTATAGCTGGACGGCACCGGATAATAGCGAAATACGAGTTACGCACGGCTCAATGGCCAATAACCGAGATGGCCTGTATCCAAAATCCAGCGAGACGGAAATTCGGCAGAAAATGGCCCCGGCACCGGCCGTTTTTGTGACGGGCCACACTCACATTCCCTTCGTGAGGCAAGTAGACGAAACGCTGGTGGTTAATGTGGGATCGGTGGGTGCGCCTTTCGATGGGGATTGGCGGCCAAGTTACGGCCGTTTTCAGTGGCAGCCCTCAGGTTGGCAAGCGGACATCGTGCGGCTACA
Organism: Anaerolineae bacterium; assembly: GCA_007123775.1. Taxonomy (GTDB): domain Bacteria; phylum Chloroflexota; class Anaerolineae; order Promineifilales; family Promineifilaceae; genus SLGK01. The sequence continues at coordinate 42,083 of SLGK01000072.1, forward strand.
CTATAACCAGAAAGAAGTTGAGCAAGATTATGTTGAATCTGGTTTTTTGGACGAGGCTGGCCCGTTTGCCCAACTGATGCTGGTGGAACTAAGAATAGCCCGTGGCCTCATTTTTCGCTGGATACGCCGCTACCAGGAACAATTACTGGCCGGCACCGTCGATATGGAAAGTAGCGTGCGCCACTTGTTGCAAGATGAGGCGCTACGGCCGTATACTGGCCCGCCAGGCTGGACAATACCACCGCCCAACGATTACCGTAACGAAAAGCTATGAGCCAACTAAACCCAAACACTTTCCGCTCTCCCAAAGCCCTCCGCGCCTGGAGCGTTCACCTCTTCACGGCAACCGGAGCTATTTGGGGACTTATGGCTATTATCGCTATCATTCAGCACCAGTGGCAGGCCGCTTTCTTCTGGATGGGTGCGGCCGTGGTCGTAGACAGCGTGGACGGCACCTTAGCCCGCCGCTTCGAGGTCAAAGGCATGCTGCCTGACTTCGATGGAGCTTTGCTGGACAATATCATCGACTACCTGACTTACGTTCTTATCCCGGCCTTATTCCTATACGAAGCCGGGCTGGTGCCGGACGCGCTGGCCCTGGCAGCGGCCGTTATCATAATTCTGACCTCTGCCTATCAATTTTGCCAGACCGATGCTAAAACCGAAGACAACTTCTTCAAAGGGTTTCCCTCTTACTGGAACGTCGTTGTCCTTTATCTATTTCTGCTGCAAACCGGCCCCTGGGTCAATCTGCTCGTTATCCTAGGTTGCGCCATTATGGTCTTTGTGCCTACCAAATACGTTTACCCATCTCGCATGAGCCGCTTTCAGAAAGTGACTTTGATTCTAACCGTTATCTGGGCAGCGAGTATCCTGACCGCCCTCTGGCAACATCCGGCCCTTTCCTGGCTGGTGTGGCTTTCCCTCCTCTACATCATCTACTACGTGGCCATTAGCCTGTACCTGTCCCGCCTATCATCGGCGGAGACTGACTAACTGGTGTCAAGACCGACGGGTAAAATATTGCCGATTGTCCCCAATTATGATACAAATTATAGGCGTACCGGAGCTAGACGTTTTGGAATAATCTAAAAAGTCAACCTCATTACTAAGGACAGCAGCCTATTTTGCCGTAGCAAGCCGAATAAATGCAACATATGGTCCCCAAGCCCTTGCTACACCATACTTACCTAATTACAACAGGAGGAGTGTAATGACCGCAGATACAATTCTTCACCGGCTTCATGAAAACAAGCGTGTCCGGCCAAATGCCCCTGCTTACTACCTGAAAACGGGCGACCATTGGGTTCCGACCTCATGGCGAGAATATACCGATCAGGTACGGCAAGCGGCCAAGGCCCTGATCGCGCTGGGTGTTGAGCCAGGTGGGTCCGTAGCCATATTGGGGTTTAACCGGCCCGAATGGGTCATTATGGACCTGGCCGGTATGCTGGTAGGCGGCACGGCGACCGGTATTTATACCACCAATTCGCCAGCAGAGGTGAAGTATATCATCAATCATTGTGAAGCCAGCGTCGTTCTGCTTGAAGACGAAAGCCAATGGGAAAAAGTTAAGGAAGTTTGGGACGAGCTTGATACGCTCAAACACGTCGTGATGTACCGGGGCGTTACCATAAGCGATGAGCGCGCTCTGTCCTGGGAGCAATTCCTGGCCAAAGGAGAAGGTATTGAGGACAGTCAAGTCGATGAGCGGCTTAATAACCTTGATCCGCACAGTGTTTGTACCCTGATTTACACCTCAGGCACCACTGGCCCACCCAAGGGCGTCATGCTCAGCCACCACAATCTGGCCTGGACGGCCCAGGTTGGCAAAGAGATGTTTGAGCTAACGCCGGAAGATTCCTCCCTTTCTTACTTGCCGTTGTCTCACATTGCCGAGCAGATTTTTAGCATCCATGCACCCGTTACGGCTGGTTATCAGGTTTACTTTGCTGAGTCTGGGTTGAAAGTGGCCGACAACATCCGTGAGGTGCAGCCTACTATCGTCTTCGGCGTTCCCCGCGTATGGGAGCGCTTCCATGCCGGGGTACTGGCCCGTATGAAGGAAGCAGAAGGGGCCAAAGCCAAAATTGCAGCCTGGGCACAGACAGTTGGCCGTGAAGTCAGCGATCTGAAAAATCAGGGCAAAGAACCAACGGGCCTGCTGGCGCTGAAATACAAGATTGCTACCAAACTGGTCTTTTCAAAGGTAAAGCCCGCGCTGGGATTAGGGAATGCGCGCCATCTCGTTTCAGGCGCGGCTCCATTAAACAAAGAGATTATGGAGTTTTTCAGCGGCCTGGACTTGATCATCTATGAAATTTATGGTCAGTCCGAGGACTGTGGTCCAACCACCACCAATCGGCCAGGGGCTACCAAATTTGGGACGGTTGGCTTGCCCTGGCCCGGCAGCGAGGTCAAAATTGCCGAAGATGGCGAAATCCTGGCCAAGGGGCCGCACGTCTTTTTGGGCTATTACAAGGACAAAGCGGCCACGGATAGCACGTTGATTGATGGCTGGCTCTATTCGGGCGACCTGGGTCAGTTTGACGAGGATGGCTATCTGACGATCACTGGTCGCAAGAAAGAGATCATCATCACCTCTGGCGGCAAGAATATCGCACCGAAGAATATTGAGGCTGCCTTGAAGAATCTGGACCTGATTTCTGAGGCAGTGGTCATCGGTGAACAGCGCCGTTATTTGACCGCTCTGCTAACGCTCGAGGAAGGTCCGGCCACCGAGTTTGCTCAAGCCCACGGTCTGGATGTGAACACGTTACATGAAAGCCCGGTGCTGCATGAGCATCTGCAACGGGAAATTGATGAGAAGGTTAATGCGTTGTTTGCCCGCGTGGAGCATGTACGCAAATTTACCGTGTTGGACCGTCAATTCGCGGTAGAAACTGGCGAGTTGACCCCCACTATGAAGATTAAGCGGCGCATCATTGACGAGAACTTCAAGGGTCACATTGAAGAGATGTATGTTGAGTAACCATCGGTAGCTTACGTGAAGAGTACGTAATGCGTAAGGTTTAAGAGAATCTACGGAAACCTCTGGCAGTGATGTCAGGGGTTTCTTTCTTTGTGGTGAAGATGAGTGATCAAGAACGCATAAACGGCCTGGGACGCACATTGAAGTTTCAGGTGGCGCTGCTGGGAAGCGTGGTGGCGTTATTCTGGTTGGTGGAAGCCGTTGATTGGCTGGTCTGGTCGTACTCATTAAATCAGTGGGGTATTCGGCCGCGTCAGTTGGATGGGTTGTGGGGGATAGGGTTGGCTCCTTTTTTGCACGCTGGTTTTGGGCATGTGGCGGCCAATACGCTACCTTTTCTGGTGCTGGGTTGGTTTGTGTTGTTGCAGGGCATACGGCCGTTTCTGTTCGTCACTGCTACCATTATGCTGGTCAGTGGGTTGGGCACCTGGCTCATTGCCCCACCCCATACGGTTCATGTAGGGGCCAGCGGCGTAATTTTTGGCTACTTTGGCTTTTTGCTGCTGCGCGGCTACTTTGCCCGCAAAGCGTCTGCGCTCTTTGTCTCGTTGGTGGTCATCCTGCTATATGGCGGGCTTATCTGGGGTATCTTGCCACAGGGGCCGGGCATTTCCTGGCAGGGCCATTTGTTTGGCTTCGTTGGGGGTGGTCTGGCTGCTTATGGGCTGCGGAGTGAGGTGGCGAAGTAGCGGGGTGGCGAGGTGGCGGGATACGACGTTACACGGCTACCCGCGCCATCATGCCACGCACAAAATCTATCTCATCCTGATTGACGGTGTGGCCCATGCCGGGGTAAAGGCGCGTGGTGACGTTGGCTCCCATGCGCCGCATCACATCGGCCGTTTCTTGCACGCGCTCTTTGGGAATGTGAAAATCAGCGTCAGAACAGCCAAGGAATACGGCCGTTTCCGCCAGCGATCCCTCATACTCCCACACCGTACCCGGCGGGCCAATCAATCCACCACTCAAACCCACCACACCCCCATAGCGACGGGCATGGCGAACCACAAACTCCGCAGTTAGGCAGGCACCCTGCGAAAAACCAAGCAGCATCACACGCTCGTGGGGAATACCGGCAGCCACACACCGCGCCACCAGCTCTGCCAGCCGCGCCAGGCCAGAGTCGATGCCCGGCTGATTGCTGGCAATAGCGGCCATAAAGCTGTTAGGATACCAGGTATAATTGGCCGCCTGTGGGGCCAGGTAGGCGAAATCATCCCGGTCCAATTCTGGGGTCAGGGTCAGGATGCTTTCGGCCGTTGCACCCCTCCCGTGTACCATAATCATAGCTGCCGTTGCTTCCTCCAGAGAGCGGCCGGCCGCTACGATTTTCTGGTTTTGATGAGGTCCGTCTGTTTTTTGTGTCATTAAGAGAGTACAATAGAGGTATAGAGCGTAGTTGGTAGTGCGTAAAAAATGGTTACGCACTACCAACTACGCATTACGAAAACAGTTTGATCGTTTTTACCCCTTGCGCCCCTATAAGTCAAGAGGTTAGCTCCAGAGGATTAAATATGCACCAGATAGACCCTGCTTTAGCCAAAGAATTGGACGAACAAAAACCGGCCACGCCCCCTGGCCTGCTAAGCAAGGCGGAGAAAGACCGTCTCATTGAGCGGGCTTTTTTGGGCCTGTACCGCTGGTACGTAGACCGCTCGCAAAAAACGCGCAATTGGAACCCGGATATGGATTTTGATTGGCGTAACTTTCGCACGGACCACTCCCGTCAGATGAATCTTATTCTGGAAGGCTTTTTTGCCGTGGAGCAGTACGTGCCCGATTATGTGACCACGCTACTACGCGTCATCCGCCGCAGCCACGGCCGTTCCCATTTCCATATCCGCTGGGGATCAGAAGAAGAAAAACATGCCGACCTGTGGGAAAACACCCTCCTCTTTTCCCGCTACCGCAGCCCGGAATGGATTGAGGAATACAAACACGTCCTGCGCGAACAGGCGTGGGAGCTGCCCTGGGATAACACCATGCACATGAGCTTTTACACCGTAATTCAGGAGCGGGCCACCCAGGTCAATTACCTCAACACGGGTCTGATTGCCAGCGGCAAGAGCGACGACGCCAACTTTGCTGGCGACGCAGACCCGGTGCTGGCCCGTGTGGCTCAGGTGATTGCCATTGACGAAGCGGCTCATTTCAACTTCTTCATGGAAACGGCCCGGCTCTACCTCTACTACTACCCGGCCCAGGCGTTAGAGGCACTGCATGATGTCATCACCTATTTTGCCATGCCGGCCGGACACCTGATTCCCAATTACGACCGTTTTGCCGAACTGATAGCCAGTTCAGGCATCTACGGCGGCCGTGAACATGTTCGGGATGTATTGGATGTGGCGCTCAAAAATCTGGGGGTAAACGGCCGTCGCGCCCTACGCCAGGGTATTACTCGCATTCGCCAGGTCCCCACGCTGGAAGGCGACACGATGCGCGATACGGCTATTTTTGATGTGCTGGATTATCAGCGGGTAGAAAAGAAGATTCAGAGTCTATTCGGCCGTATTCAGGCTTACGAAAAGCAGGTCGGCTTTGACGAGATCAACCCGACCCTTTTCGTACCCAGCGGCCTTCGATAAGTGACAGAAGACAAAAGACGGAGGACGGACGGGTAGTTTCGGTCTTCCGTCCATCGTCTTCCGTCCAAAAACAGCAAATAGACCATGACTGATGTTTTGATTGTTGGGGCCGGACTATCTGGCCTGATGGCGGCTACACAGTTGCAGGCTGCGGGCCAGGCGGTGTTGGTGTTAGATAAGGGCCGCGGCGTGGGCGGCCGGTTAGCCACACGCCGTATTGGGCCGGGTCGGGCCGATCATGGGGCGCAATTCTTCACCGTGCGTGACCCCCAATTTGCCGCCTATGTAGCCGAATGGGAAGCTGAAGGGCTAGTCTACGTCTGGAGCGACGGCTGGTCGGCTGAAGCGGATGGCCATCCGCGCTATGTGGTACGCAATGGGATGACGGCGTTAGCCAAGCGGCTGGCCCAGAACCTGGACGTGCGGACAGAGGTAAAGGTGACAGCGGTCTCTGGCTGGCAAGGCCAGACAACGGCCGTTTCGTCCGGTTGGCAGGTAGTTACTGAAAACGGCCGTTCCTACCAGAGCCAGGCCCTCATCCTGACGCCCCCTGTGCCCCAATCACTGGCTCTGCTAGACGCGGGCGGGGTGGTATTAGATGCGGCCGATCGGTCCACCCTGGAAGCCATTCGCTACGCCCCCTGTCTTTGTGGCCTCTTCTGGGTGGCAGGTGAAGCCACGTTGCCTTACCCTGGCGCGGTCCAGGGCGACGAAAACGACACCCTGGCCTGGTTGGCCGACAACCGGCGCAAAGGCATTTCGCCAGAGGCCCGACTCCTTACCTTCCATGCGGGCATCCCGTTCAGCCAACGTCATTATGAAGACCCATCCGAACTAGTTCTCCCCCTGCTGGCACAAGAGCTGGCTCCCTACTTGGCCGTCGACGCCACTATCCGTGAGGCTCAATTAAAAAGGTGGCGTTATGCACGGCCGCAGACCCTCTACTCCGAACGTTGTCTGCCTGCGGCCGGCTTGCCCCGGCTCGTCTTTGCTGGCGACGCCTTTAACGGGCCTCGCGTTGAAGGAGCTGCTCTATCCGGCCTGGCCGCCGCTGCGAAGCTGCTAAATAACTGAGCCGTAGCTGGCTTCTGAGTTTGGCGATGAGTGGAAAAGGTACAAAACGGCCGCGCCCTTCTGCGGCCCTGCGTGTGTCTCTGCGTTCCCCGTTTTCTGAGAAAGCAAACCGCGATTTTGCACAGCCCCCTATCTACGCTATAATCGTCTATTGGCTAGAAAGCGCGACGCCTTCGGCACGGCGGCTTTCCGGCTTGTTTATAAACGCCTTTACTTTAATTGTTGGAGGAACAGATGTCACTAGAAGTGGCCGAAAAAGCCGAGTTAATTGACAATTTTGCCACCCATGAGGGCGATACAGGCTCTCCCGAAGTTCAAATTGCGATTTTTGATCGTCGTATCAAGCAGTTACAAGAGCATTTGAGAACGCACAAACATGACCAAAGCTCACGCCGCGGTCTGCTCAAGCTGGTCGGTAAGCGTCGTCGGATGCTTGCCTACTTGCGTAAGCGTCACCCCGAACGTTATCGCGAAATATTGCAACGTCTGGGGCTTCGTCGCTAAAAGTTATATTGTTTTGGGATAGGGGCGAACGGGTTTCGCCCCTATTTTGTTGAGGCAGCGGGGCGATTTGGAATTGGGTATTGTTTCATACTGAGTAACGCCACCATAAACCGAGTTTGTCGATAACGCGGGTTCTAACAGCAACGAACGGTATGCGCCAATCCCCAGTCCCTAATCGCCAACGCCTCTTTATCAGTATTCAGTAACCAGTAACCAGTAGCCAGTAAGCGGTGTTCAGTCGAGTTGTACTGAATACTGAGTACTGCATACTGGGTACTGCTCACTGCAACCTGGAGGTTAAATAAACTTATGTTACCAGATCATACCTTTTCCACGACCGTTGGCGGTAAGGAAGTAATCTTCAAGACAGGCAAGCTGGCCGAGCAGGCCGGCGGGGCCGTTGTCACCCAGTTAGGCGACAATATGCTCCTGACCACCGCCACCATGTCCAGATCGGCCCGTGAAGGGCTGGATTTCTTCCCGCTTAGCGTGGATTACGAAGAAAAAATGTACGCCGCCGGCCGTATTCCCGGCAGCTTTTTCCGGCGTGAAGGTCGGCCCACCACCGACGCTATTTTGACAGCGCGGCTGACGGACCGTCCATTACGGCCGTTATTCCCCGACGGGCTGCGGAACGAGGTACAGGTGATTATCACCACCCTCTCCTCCGACAGCATCCACCACATGGACATCATGGCCGTCAACTCAGCCAGCGCCGCCCTCATGATTTCCGACATCCCCTGGGAGGGTCCTATTGGGGCCGTGCGCGTGGCCTACATCGATGGGCAACTGGTCGCCAATCCCACCATCCCTGAGATGGAAAACAGCAGCCTGGACCTGCGCCTGGCCGCCACCCGTGACGCCATCATTATGGTCGAAGCCGGGGCCAACGAGGTCACCGAGGAACTGTTCGTGGAAGCGCTGGCGTTTGGTCACCAGGCCATCCAGCCGCTGATTGATGTACAGGAAGAGATGCGAGCCGCCATCGGCAAGGAAAAACGAGACGTAGCCATGGCCACGCTGGATGAAGGAATTGTCACGGCCGTTAAGAACCGCCTCGGCAGTCGCGTCAAAGAGCTGGTGGCCAACCACACCGACCGCAGCGGCCGCAGCGAAGCGATGCAGGCCCTGCGCGAAGAAGTCGTGGCTGAATTTTTGACCCAAGACGAAACGGCCGATGTCAAAACCATTACCGAAGCGATCAACAAAGAGTACAAACAGGCCGTGCGTAACCAGATTCTCTACGACGGCGTGCGCCCTGACGGTCGGGGCTACAGCGACGTGCGCGAACTCTCTTCCGAGATTGGCCTCAGCCCCAAAGCCCACGGCTCCGGCCTCTTCCGGCGTGGCCAGACCCAGGTCCTCTCTATTGTGGCCCTGGGCACGCCCCGCGAAGCCCAGAAGCTGGACGGCCTCTATCCCGAAGAGTCCCGCCGCTATCTGCACCATTACAACTTCCCCCCTTTCTCCACCGGCGAAACCTGGTTCCTGCGCGGCCCTAAACGACGCGAGATCGGGCACGGTGCCCTGGCCGAAAATGCCCTGGTGCCCGTGATTCCCAGTGAAGAAGAGTTCCCCTACACCATCCGCGTCGTCTCCGAGGTGCTTTCCTCTAACGGCAGCACCAGCCAGGCCAGCGTGTGCGCCTCCAGCCTGGCCCTGATGGATTGCGGCGTACCCATTCGCAAGCCGGTCGGTGGTATCGCCATGGGCCTCATCAAAGATGGCGACCGCTACGCCGTCCTGACCGACATCCAGGGCATGGAAGACCACCTGGGCGATATGGACTTCAAGGTGGCCGGCACCAAAGACGGCATCACGGCCATCCAGATGGATATGAAGATCAGCGGCATCTCCCAGTCTATTATGGCCAGCGCTCTGGAACAGGCCCGCCAGGCCCGCGTACAGATCATTGACTCGATGCTAGAAACAATTCCCGGCCCCCGTCCCGAACTGAATCCGAACGCGCCGCGTATGGAAACAGTCAAGATTGATCCCGACAAGATCGGGGCCATTATCGGTAAGGGTGGCTCGACCATTCGCAGCCTGGAAGAGATGTACGACGTCTCGATTGACATTCAGGAAGATGGTACCGTCTTTGTGGCCGGTGTGGACGGACCCAAAACCGACGAAGCGGTTCGCAATATCGAAACGCTGGCCAAAGGGCCGGAACTGGGCCGGATTTACACCGGTAAAGTGGTGCGTATTACCGACTTTGGCGCCTTTGTGGAAATCCTGCCCGGCACCGATGGCATGGTCCACATTTCTCAGCTATCAGCCGACCACCTGAAACGGGTGGAAGACGCGGTACGCCTGGGTGACGAGGTGATGGTGATGATTACCGACGTAACCGGCGACGGCAAGATTCGCCTCTCACGCAAGGCGGTCCTGGAAGGGATGACGCTGGCCGAGGCTCAGGCCGATGACCGGCCGGGTGGCGGTGGCAGCCGTGGTGGCAATCGCGGCGGTGGTAGCCGTGGCGGTGGCAATCGCCGGCGTAACTAAAGCGTAATGCGTAAAACGTAATGAGTAACTTCTGCTGCTACTTCTTACGTTTTACGTTTTACTTATTACGTTGGTTCCATGAACGAAAGTGATTTCGTTTTTCGACGGGCACGAGCAGCCGATGAAACGGCCGTTCGTGCCCTGTCTGCTTTAATCTGGGGGGGCGAGGATTACGCCGGGGGCAGTTTCCACGAGTGGTTGGCTGACGAGATGGGCCAGTTTACGGTCGTCTATGACGGCGACCGGCTGGCCGCTTTTGGCAAGTTAAGCTGCCTCAGCCCCGGCGAATGGTGGCTGGAAGGGCTGCGCGTTCACCCGGACTACCGGGGGCGCGGCCTGGCCCGGCTGCTCCACGATCACGCCCTGACGCTGGCCGACGAGATGGGCAGCGGCACGCTCCGTTTCTCTACCGCCTCGACCACCCCGGCCACCCACCGCCTGGCAGAAACGACCGGTTTTACGCGGACCCAGGTGCGCCTTTGGGCCGGTGTAGAGCGGGCGGAAGGCGCGGTCCCGGCTGAGCCTGTGGCGTTATTTGTGCCGGTGGAACGGGCGGAGTTAACGGCCGTTACCACCCATCTGACCCAATCTGACCAATTCGCCGCCTGTACCGGCCTGTTCGAGCATGACTGGAAGTTGTGGCTCATTTTGCCCCGTCTGGAACAGCTTCAGTCCGAGCAGCGGCTGTTCCGCTGGCTGCGGCAGGGTCAGGCAGCCGGACTTGTTATCCGCACCCTGTCAGAGCGCAGCGCCAGCCTCAGCTATTTCCAGGCCGATCCGACCGACTGGTCCCACCTGCTGTCTGACGCCCGGCGCTGGCTGTTGGCCACCGGCGCGGACGAGGTTCGCACCAAGCCACCCAAATCGGCCACGATGCAAGCAGCTCTGCTGGCGGCTGCCTGGCAGGTGGATGAGGAATTTGAACTGTGGGGGTATGAACGGCCGTTGGGCACCGCAGCGCAAACAGCTACTGTCTGACAAAACCAATGCTTCAACAATCAGGGGAAGGGCTAACAACCGGATCAGCGTCGCTGTGCCAGATGACGCTGGCCTTCAGCTTGACAGGTTTGCCAGAGCAATGGTATACCTTATGGTAATGAGCATCGTTCTGCATGTGGCGGCGTTGTCACACCTGCTGCTGCATGAGCAAGCAGCGCGTAATGCGTAATGGGTTTACGCACCACGCACTAAAGGATCACATATGAATTTACATCTTGGTTTGGCCTTTCGCCTGTTGATACGAACGTCATCTATTCTATTGATTCGCATTGGTTACTATCTGCTATTTTGGGCCGCTTTGCTCATATTGTTAGGGATCATTGTGGGTATTAGTTACCTGGTTAGCCAATTGAATGAAACATTGGGCTTCTGGGTAGGTTTGATTGGCTACATTCTCCTCATTCCGGCCTATTTATGGGCCAACCGTTATATCTTTTACCTGCTAAAAGGGGCACATCTGGCAGTGGTGGCGCAGTTATTGCAGCAGGGCAAACTGCCGGCCGGAACGACGCAGGTAGAGTGGGGCAAGCAGCAAGTCTTAGACCGCTTTGGCGAGGTCAGCGTCATGTTTTTGGTAGACCGCATGGTGCGGCGCGTCGTCAGCCGTTTTTCGCGTCAGGTGATGCGGGTTACGCGCTGGATACCGGGTAACTTCGGCCGTCGGATTAGCAGCATGGTTTCGCGCCTGCTCTATTACGGCACAAATTACATTGATGAAGCAATCCTGGCTCGCACCTTCTGGATAGACAAGGGCAGCGTATGGCATGGTGCCAGAGAGGGCCTGATTTTATACGCCATGGCCTGGCGCACGCTGCTGCCCAACGCCCTGGCCCTGATGCTGCTGAGCTATGTGCCCGTTATTGCCATTATCCTGATTCTGCTCATACCGGTTGGCCTGATTCTGTCGCTGGTATCGGGGACTGCGGCCGTATTTGTGGTTGTAGCCGCGCTGATTTTGGTCTGGTTCACCAAACAAGTAGTCGGTGATACCTTTGCCATGATCGCCATGGTGGCAGCCTACCACCGCGCTACTTATGATCTCGATCTGAGTACCGAAATTGAACGTCAGTTGGAGCAAATCAGCCCTCAATTCCGCGAGATTCAGCAGAAGGTTGGGTTATAGTTGGGGTTGTAAAAGCGGGGTCTTTTGGATTTCGTCGGGTTTACCGTAAAACGTAAAACGTAATGCGTAAGGTCTCTCTGGTTACGTTTTACGTTTTACGCATTACGCCCCTTGAATTCCCAAAAAGCCACAAAGCGTTAATTTTTCGTGCGCCAGGCGTAGAAGAGCCGGATGCCAAACAGCACAGCCAGGATCAGGGCAAAGATGATGGGCTGGGTGTAATATTGGCGCACCAGCAAGGCATAGTGGACGATGGCCAGAATGGCCGCCAGATAGCTAAGGCGGTGCAGCAGTTTCCAGCGTTTGTAGCCCAGCCAGGTGATGCTGTGGTGAGTAGAGGTGAGGGCCAGCGGCACTAAAATGAGGAAGGCAACCAGCCCAACCTGCGTATATTCGTTGGTCCGCATCGCTTCAACCACCAGGTCCATTTCAAAGCCATAATCCAGCCCCACAAAGATGAGCAGGTGAATACCGGCGTAGAAAAAGGCGTAGAGGCCGAGCAACCGTCTGACGGGAAAAACCCAGTTCCAGCCAATGACGAGGTTGAGCGGCGTACAGGCCAGGGAAAGGATCAGCAGGACCAGGGCAGTTTTGCCTGTTCGTAGAGTGAGGGTGTGGATGGGGTTGATGCCGAGTGTGTTTTGCCAGTAACCCCAAAGTAGGGCCAGCAGGGGCAGCAGAGCCAGCAAATGTACGAGGCGGTTTAACCAGATTTGGTGGGGGGATAACGGCCGTTTACCTTTCATAATTGCCCTAGCTACCTCAAGATTGGACCAATCTTACGCACCCAATTGCTGTATCGGCCAGAGCAAATTGGTCCAATCTGGCTTACAGCCTAAAAATTCTCAGTCAAGTCCATCCCCTCATACAAAGGGGCCACTTCATCATACCCGTTAAACAAGAAGGTACGGCGGCGGCGCACCTCACCAATGCGCCGTTCAGTCGCCTGCGACCAGCGGGGATGGGGCACGTTGGGATTGACGTTGGCATAAAAGCCATACTCACGCGGCGAAGATCGCATCCAAAACGACTCCGGCTGGTCCTCAACCAGGTCAATTTTGACAATCGACTTGATGCTCTTAAAACCATACTTCCAGGGCACCACCAGACGAATCGGTGCCCCGTTTTGGGGGCTTAAATCCTTGTCGTAGAGACCGGTAGACAGAATAGTCAGCTCGTGCATCGCTTCGTCCAGGCGCAGCCCTTCCACGTAAGGCCACTCATACCAGTCGGTGCGCTGGCCGGGCATTTGCGCCGGGTCATAGAGCGTTTCAAAGCGAACGTAGCGGGCTGCGGGCAATGGCTCTACCTGCGCCAATAGTTTGTGCAGGGGGAAGCCCAGCCAGGGAATGACCATCGACCAGCCTTCGACACAGCGCAGCCGGTAGATGCGCTCTTCCTGATCAAACCGCCGCTTGAGGTCGTCTACGTCATAGACGCCAGGGTTACGCACCAAACCACCCACCGCTACTTCCCAGGGAGAGGTAATTAAATCGCGGGCCAGTTCGGCAACGCCTTCTTTGTCACGGGTGAATTCGTAGAAGTTGACGTAGTTGAGAATCTCTTGCTCGCTGGTGAGGGTGTCGGGAAGTGGGGTAGAGGTGGGGGCAGGAACGGCCGTTCCCTCTTCATCTACCGTTGGCGGCGGCGACCCACAAGCAGCTAACAGGGCTGCAGCCGACAAAGCCGCGCCCCCTTTCATAAACTGACGCCGGTTGATATATAGCGCTTCGGGTGTAATTTCTGAAGCAGGGATGGTGTTGCGGAATTTTGCCATGGGGGTACAGGACGTAGTGCGTAGTGCGTAATCAATCTACGCACTACGCACCTATTCTAATTAACTGCCAGAATACTCATACGGTCCGGGTGTATCAGGACCCGCTTCAGGGAATTCTGGTACTTCAATATAATCCCAGGGCAGTTCACCTGTCAAGGCTTCCAAGAAAGCCACAATATCAGTCACTTGTTCACCCGTCAATTCACGGCCAAGCTGGTAACGGGCCATAATCTCAACCATTTCACCCAGAGAGTCGATACTGCCATCGTGCATGTAGGGGCCAGTCTCTGCGATGTTACGCAGGCTGGGCACTTTGAAGACAAACATGTCAGCTTCGTCACCGGTAATGATAAAGCGACCCTCATCGGTTATATCAGGATAGGGTTCTACCTGACCCATAACGGCGTAGCGCTCACCACCGATGGCCGGGCCATAGTGGCAGGAGGCGCAACCCACGTTGACAAAGAGAGCCAAACCACGCTTCTCCTGGTCGGTCAGGGCATCTTCATTCCCTTCTAGCAGTTCGTCAAAGCGGTCGGGGGTCATCAGCTTGCGCTCAAACCCGCCAATGGCGCGACCCACGTTCTCATAGTTGATGGGATCGGGATCGCCAGGGAAGGCGGCCTCAAACAGCGGCGCATAGCCAGGGATGGTACTCAGAACGAGAATTACATACTCCGGATCGGGCATACCCATTTCACCGGCATCCAGAATGGGGCCGAGGGCTTGCTCTTCCAGGTCGGCCGCACGGCCATCCCAGAATTGGGCGATGTGCAGGGCGGCATTGTAGACGGTGGGCGAGTTACGGCCAACGGGTTGGCCATCATGGCCCAACGAGAATTGCAGGCCATCCACGCCATATTGATCGAGAAAATGGCAAGAATTACAGCTCATCTCCTGGCTGATGGAAATGCGCTCTTCGTAAAAGAGCAGCCGGCCGAGATCAATCAACTCATCGGTCAGCTCGTATCCCTCTGGCTCAACGACTTCGGGCAGCGGGCTGAATGCACTCAACAATTCAGGCCGGTATTCATCCATCGCCCGCGGCGCGTCGGGAACGGCCGTTGGCTCCGGGGCGGCGTCCTGACGACAAGCGACTAACAGCAGCAGGATCAGCACGGCCGACCCCAATGTTAAGACAATCTTTCTCATGGTCTTCTCCTTAGGTAACTAATAATCTGTTTTGGGGATTATGTTAACCCCAAAATCAAACAAGGTACATTAAGTCATTAATTATAGGCATTTGTCAGATGCTTCAACCTGTACTACCTCATAAACTAGGCAGAACGTTTGTCACTTTTCCAGGCAAAATGCACGTTGCAAAGGCGGAGCCGGTCACAAGTTGAGTAGCACACTCGATTGAGATTAAGTGACTTGACATCTATGACGCACTGTGTTATATTACGGTCATGACGCGATGCGTCATTATAGATATTGAAAATGAACGGGGCGATCTGCCCGCTGATCTGGAGGTTTTAACCATGACTAAAGAAGCTGTAATCAGTGTAGAAGTAGATGTAACCGAAGAACGCAATATGATCGTTGACGGTGCTCAAACCGTCGTCCGCGCCGGTCTCGGCGTGGTTGGTATGGGGCAAGACGCCGCTGCCAGCGCGCAGGAAGAGATTGTGAAGCTGTTTGACAAACTGGTTGAGCGCGGCGAAGAGGTTGAGAAAGAACGTCGGCAGCAGTTTGACGAATTCGTCGAAGCGCGTCAGAAAGAAGCCAAAGAGCAGCGCAAAAAGGCTGAAAAGGACCTGGAGAAGCGGATTGAGACCGTTTTGCACAGCCTGAATATCCCCACCCGCAAGGATGTGGAGAGCCTGAATCGGAAAATCAATACGCTGACCCGCAAGATTAACGAATTGCAGAAAGCGTAGTACGTATTGCGTAGGGCGTAGTGCGTAGGGCGTAGAATGACAAGTACGTACTACGCACTATCCCTATCTTTCACCCGTTTGCACGCGCCACAGGCTGGCGTAGACGCCGTCGGTTTGAACCAACTCCTCGTGACGGCCGTATTCCTTCACCTTGCCCTGCTCCAACACGTAAATCCGATCGGCATGGCGCACCGTTGACAGGCGGTGGGCGATGATGATAGTCGTCCGGCCCACCGTAATGCGGGCCATCGAGCGCTGAATGGCCGCCTCGGTTTCGTTGTCTACGGCCGACGTGGCTTCATCCAAAATCAGCACCGGCGGGTCTTTCAACACGGCGCGAGCAATCGACAGCCGCTGCCGCTGGCCGCCCGACAACTTCTGACCTCGCTCCCCCACAATCGTATCGTACCCGTCCGGCAACTGTTGGATAAATTCATGGGCCTCGGCAATCTTGGCCGCTTCGACAATTTCATCTAGCGTGGCGTCAAAGCTGCCGTAGGCGATATTCTCGCGCACCGTGCCGTGGAACAGGTAGACGTCCTGGCTGACGAAACCAATGGCCCCGCGCAAATCGGCCAGACGCAGCTCACGAATGTTATGACCATCCAGCGTAATGCGCCCGCCTTGAATGTCGTAAAAGCGGAGCAGCAGCTTCACAATCGTCGTCTTGCCAGAGCCGGTCGAACCTACCAGGGCAATCGTTTCTCCGGCCGGGATGTGTAGCGAGATGTCGCGGATGACGGTCGGATTGTACCCTTTCAAACTCGGCCCATTCTCCCCATACTGAAAAACCACATGCTCAAAAGATACGTCTCCGGCTACCTCCTCAACCGGCAGGCTTTTGGTGCCGTCGATGATTTTGGTCTCCGTGTCTAACAAATCCAGGATGCGTTCGGTGGAAGCCATCGCCCGCTGGTAGAGGTCGAGCGTGTTGCCCAGCCGGGTCAGGGGCCAGAGCAGCCGCTGGGTCATAAAGACCAGGACGCTGTAGATACCAACGTTCAACTGGCCGTTGACCACCAGCGTGCCACCAAAAATCAGAATGGCGATGAAGCCGGTGACAATGACCATACGAATGATGGGCACAAAGGCGGCGCTGAGGCTGATCGCCTCTTTGTTGCGGCTGCGGTAGGCTTCGCTTTCTTCTTCAATGCGGCTGAGTTCGTGGGATTCGGCCGTAAAGCTCTTAATGGTAGCAATGCCGCCCAAATTGTTGGCCAGCAGTCCGTTGAGAATGCCGACCCGTTCGCGCACGGCCGCATAGCGAGGAGCCAGCCGCCGCTGAAAGGCCATCGATCCCCAAAAGACGAAGGGCATGGGCAAGACGGCCATCCAGGCTACCGTCGGGGCCGTGACCATGAAGAGGGTGCCGATGACAATCACGGTTGTGATCACCTGAATCAAATCGTTGGCCCCCACGTCGAGGAAGCGCTCCAACTGGTTGATGTCGTCGTTGAGAATGGACATAAGGCCGCCGGTGCTGCGGTCTTCAAAGTAGGCCATCTCCAGATTTTGCACGTGGTTGTAGGTTTCCAGGCGCAGATCGTGCTGGAGGGTTTGGGCCAGGTTGCGCCACAGCAGGGCAAAGGCGTACTCAAAAGCGGATTCGAGTGCCCAGATAACGGCCGTTAACACCCCCAATACCCACAACTGCGTCACCACATCGGTAATACCCAGCCGGGCCAGATAAGAGGCTTCCTGTGAAACCACCACATCGACAGCCACGCCGATCAGCGCCGGCGGGGCCAGGTCAAACACTTTGTTGAGAACGGAGCAAATCGAGGCCAGCCAGATTTGTTTGCGGTGCGGTCCCGCATACCGAATCAGGCGCAGCAGGGGGTAGGGTTTGTCATCGTTAGTCGTCGTTGTCATCAATTCACCTTGGAACGTAAAGCGTAAAGCGTAAAACGTAAGGCGCAATCCCCTCACGCTTTACGTTTTACGTTTTACTTTTTGTTCACCATCCAGCGGGAAAAGCCGTGGAGGAAGTCGTGGAAGCCGGGCAGATGCTCGGCCGGGAAATTATAGCGCTCTTCGGCATCGGCCAGGACCGCCTCGAAGCAGTCGAGCCAGACCTGCCGGGCTGCTTCGTCAATGGGAAAGGGCATATGGCGGGCACGCATGGCCGGATTGCCGTACCGTTCATGGTAGAGCGGTGGTCCGCCCAGCAGCCCCACAAAAAAAGCGGCCGATTTCTCTGACGCCTTCTGCATATCCTGGGGGAACATAAAACGGATAGGGGACTGCTCCAGTTCGGCGTAAAAGTCGGCCGTCATGCGAAAGATGTTGGCCTCGCCCATGTGGGTATAAATTTCGCGGCTGGGCGGAGCAGCCTGGTTGGGACCGCTGGGCGGGGTATAAGGTTGTTGGGTCATAAGTAAAGAGGTTAACGCAAAGGGGGCAGGAGGGCAAAGAATAATTAACTGTTGAATTGTTGAATTGCTGAATTGTTAATGATCGCCGCCAGTGGGGTAAGGAAACGTGTTCACAACACGTTCGGCATCGCCCGGATAACGTGCTTGCCACACGTTTCTCGTTTTAGCTGCTGAATTCCATTTAGCAGTATAATCGAACAATGTTCAACCAACTAACCGCCTGGTCCAACCTGCTGCTGGCCTATCGCCGTGCCAGCCGGGGCAAACGCGGCCGGTGAGTGAGGGCATTCCCTTTTTAGGGTTTGTGATTTACCCGGACCGTATTCGCTTGAAACGGCGCAAGGGCATTGCCTACCGGCGCAAGTTTCGCGGGCTGCTAAGGCAGTATGCGGCCGGGGAAATTGGGTTGGAGCAGGTGAATGCCTCGGTGCGGGGCTGGGTGAACCACACGCGCTTTGGCAATACGGTGGGGTTACGCAAAGGCTTGTTGTCACGAGAAATTGTGCGGTCGCCGTAGCGCAATTTGGCAAATTGCGTTACAAAAATAGCCGCGCCACAGGGACGAACCGAGGCAGCGCGGCCGTTGGTATATGCCCGGCCAGGTGGGTAGACCGGCTGAAGCCGTTACTACAAACCTGGGCGCGGCCAGGACAAAACCCCGCCATTTCTCACCTCGGCGCGGAAGACGAGCAGTTGCTGCCAACTGCCACCCGCCACGCATTTCTGGTAGGGACACCTTTGGCAATCGCCTATCAAACCTGCGAGGTCTCGGAGACCTCGCAGGTTTAGACTGAGAAGTGTGGACACCCACCACCAACCGCAACCCGTTGTTGTCGTTGAAGTTGTTGTCGGGTTTGTTGTCGTTGCGGGCC
The DNA here is from genome assembly GCA_007123775.1 of Anaerolineae bacterium. Classification (GTDB taxonomy): domain Bacteria; phylum Chloroflexota; class Anaerolineae; order Promineifilales; family Promineifilaceae; genus SLGK01. The sequence continues at coordinate 60,772 of SLGK01000072.1, forward strand.
GAACAAGCGTGTCTGGGTTTTGCCCCACCGTCCGTAGACAGTCGGCAGCAGTCAAGCGCGGATTAATTCTTGTAGTGCCAGGCACGGGGCGGACGGTCCTGGTCAAATTGAGTCCTGCTGCCCCGTGCCTGGCACTGCCCTGCAAAGGGCTTGACCGCTAACGACTACCTACGCTCTTTAACCAGCCGCCCAATAAGCGGCCCACCTCGGCCACCATAGCGGCGGCGTGTTGGTATTGGCCGGGGGTAAGCCACTGCCAGCGTTCGACCAGGCGCAGGTAGAGGCGTAGCTTGCCCAGGGCCACGTCGGCCTCTTGCAGCTTGGCCAGGCGAGCCGCCCCGCGCATGGCGTTGGCCTCTTCCAGCCGTTCACGTAGATCAAAGGCGGCACCCAGGAGGCGCTGGGTGACGGTGTGGCGGTGGGCGCGGGGAAAGTGGTTGCTCATGGGCAACAGCCAGGTGAGCAGATCGAAGGTTTTAGTGAAAATGGGCATTTCGGATTGGGTCATGAGGTTGTAAAACGATTTTCTAAATCGTTTGGGCACGCCGCCCGCGAAAGATGGCAGACGTTAGTAGGGGCAGACCCACGTGTCTGCCCTGACGTTCGGTACATATTAGCGCGTATTGGGCGCATCGCAAATGGGGCGCACACGTGGGTGCGCCCCTACCCTGGTAGACAGGCGGTGCGAGGCACGGGGCAGCAGGATGGTTGTTAACCAGGATGGTTCCGCCCCGTGCCTTGCACCAGTAAAAAATCAGAGGGGCGGCTACGCCGCCCAAGATCAGAGTACCAGAGATCAGAGAGACCAGAGATCAGCGGTGAGAAATGGGGACACCCACCACCAACCGCAACCCGTCGGTGCCGTCGAAGTCGTAGACGGGGTTGCCGTTGTAGCGGGCCGAACAAGCGTTCTGATTACTGTAACATGCACCACCGCGCAAAATCATCCAGTCTCTGTTGTCGCGGCTAATTGTCTCATAGTTTGCCTCAAGCTGGTAGGGGAATTTTTTACCGTGATAGCTGCGCGTCCATTCCCATACCTGGCCGCTCAGATCCAGGCAGCCGTAGGGGCCGGCCCCGGCCGGGAAGCTGCCCACGGCGCAGGGCTGGCCGATGCCGGCTTCTTTGTTGTTGGCCCGGTATAAATCGCCAGCCTGTTCCGCTGCGTCGCCCCAGGGGTAGGTGCGCCGGGAAAGTTCATTCTCTACCATCTGCGGCGGTTGGTAATTCTTTAGATTGGCGGCGGTCATCAGCAGCGGCGCGGCCGGTATTTCCAGGCCGCCGCGAGCCGCTTTTTCCCACTCTACTTCGTTGGGCAGCAGCACCCGGCAGCCGTCGGGCAGCCAACCTTTGTCTCGCCAACGCTGGTCCAGCCAGTTGGCAAAGGCCAGGGCGTCATACCAGTTTACGTAGACCACCGGCCAGTTGGCGGGCAACCTTTCAATACGGTCCAGAGTGTATGGTTTATGATCCTTTTTATCGGCCAGAAATTCGTGAAATTGGGCGGCGGTGACGGGGTAACGGCCGATCCAGTAAGGTTTGTCCAGGCCATCGTAGACAACACCCTGCCCTTCCTCATCCCAATTCGCCAGCCAGAAGGGGCCGGCCGGGACAGCGCAAAAAACCATCTCGTCGCAGGTGAGAATGCCGGGCCGGTCATCGCCCAGGGCGGCCAGGGTTTCGCCAGCCAGGGCGCGGTCGCGGGGGGGCAGCCAGCCCCGGCTGATAATGGCTTTGTGCCAGCGCAGCAGCCGCTGCCGCGTTTGCTGTTCGCTCTCGATTTGGGCCTCGTCAGGCGCGGTCAGTTCCGTTTCCAACAACGACTGTCCGGCCAAAAACGCGCCCCACAGCGCTTCTTCGTGGGCCGTGTCCGGGGCCGTCTCCGGGGTTCTTTCTGCGGGCGGGTCGCTCTGACAAAGGGCGCTGGCCAGCAGCCAGACGGAAGCGGGCAGCTTTTTCTTGACGCTGGCGGCGGCCAGCAGCAGGCTTTCGCGCCAGCGGGTGGGATCCTGGCGGGCAAATTGGGCCAGTTCGTAGGGAAAGCGCTGCTTCAACAGGTGCAGCCCGGCCAGATATTCTTGAAACGTGCGGTGGGGAAAGCGGTAAACGTGGTCGCTTTTATCGGCATTGAGGCCATGATCTTCCAGCAGGCCGGCCCGATCGCGCACGTAGTTGATAATCTCGTCAACGCTGGCCTGGCTCTGCCGTCCTTTGTGCTTGTGGAGCTTGCCGGCCAGGATTTCGCCGGGGATGTCGGCCGTTTGTTCCTGTTCCGGCTGGTCACGATGAGCTACAAAAGCAACTTCGGCCAGAGCGTCTAGCAGTCTGGGGGTGTCCATGCCCAGCTCATCATCCAGCGTCTGCGTCTCCTGGCCGGGCACAACTTTGGAGCGTCGCCACAAATCGAGCAGGAGAATAACGCTGAGTTCGTACAGCTCCTCGCGCCGCTGCGGCAGCGCGCCCCCTTCCCGGCCGCGATGGATATAGACCATCATCGTCAACAGCAGCGGATGGCGGGCCAGCTCGCGCAGGCTGCGGTTTTGTTCCACCTGCCGCACCAGACCAGCGGCATAATTTTTGGCGTTTTCCGGTCCCAGGGCGCCATCCTGCTGCCCCATAACCGTATACCACTGCTCAATGAAGGCTTTGATCTGTTCATCGCTAAAGGGGAGCAGGCGCGTGACCTGGAAGCCGCTTAATTCCCAACCGCTGCCGTAAGCGTAGGGGCGGCTGGTAACGACAACACGCACGCGGGGGAAGTCGCGGGCAAATTGCTCAATGTATTGTTTGAGCGGATCGCGCACGCTGGCTGCTTTGTCTACTTCGTCCAGCCCGTCCAGCAGCAAGATGCCGCCTTCGCCCTGCAACTGCTGTTTAAGGTGGGGGGCGTAATCGGCCAGCCCTACCGCCTCACGGCTGAGGTCGGCAGCGACGTAGTCCCAAATCGTCTGCCGGCGGGGGAGGCCACGGGCAGCATATTCGCGCAGAATGACGCGCACGGGGCGCAGTCGTTGGGGGCTGAGGCCCCACTGGTGCTGCCGCAGATGCTCCTGGGTCACGGCCAGATTTTCACCGTAGTCGCCGACCAGTCGCTCGCCGGCCAGGCAGAGGGTGAGGTAGTTGACCAGGGTTGATTTGCCGGAACCGGGCGCGCCCAGGATGACCAGGCGGCTGTTTTCTTGCCGACTAATGGCGGCCAGGGCCGGTTCGCGCTGGAGGCTTTCGCGCTGGCCGGCGTCCAGTTGGTCGAAGTTGAGAATGGCGTGGTTGGGGGTGGAACGGCCGTCGCTGGCCGGTACGTCGAGCGTGGTAAAGATCCGTTCCAGGGCCAGCTTGTGGCCACCCAGCCCCGCTTCTTTGATGTCTACCAGAGCCATTGAGGGGGGATAGCCGCACAGGTGGACCAGGTGGCGTAAATAGCTACGTTCCAGTTGGGCGGGGGTTAGGTTGTCTTTCGTTTCCGGTGTGGGAGTTGGAGATGGTTCTGGCGCAGGCGTGGGGCTTTTCTGGTTCAGCCGGGCCATTTCCTGCTGGTGGCGTAGTTCCTGGGCCAGCCTGTCCAGTTCATACTGCCGTTTAGCTTTTTCCTCACTAAACTGCATATAGGCGTAGATGAGGAAGGCAACAATGGCGATGACCGGTATCCAGGCCAGGGCTTCGGGCAAGACGCCAAAGAGGGTGAGGCCAAAGATGAGCAGGACGGCGATGAGGCCGCCATAGGCCAGTAAGGGGGGCAGGTCGGTAAAGGCCTGGGCCATCGTTTTGAACAGGTCAATTTCGGGGCTGGCCAGCTGCTTGTTGTCGGGTGCATCAGGTTGTGACATCGGTTTCCTCCGTTGGGTGGCTGGGTCAACGGGGGGATTATACCATACTGTGGGGGAGAACAACGGATTGGGTTGGCAACGTATTGCGTATTGCGTAACCAGAGAGAACTACGCAATACGGAATACGGCTGAACTGACCCCTTTCCGCCTACTTCGGCTGCGCTCAGCACAAGTTTGCGTTGAATCTTTTACACGGCCGTTATTAAAGCCACAGCCCCCCACAACGGCGCATCATCCCCCAGTTGGGCCGGGTGCAGACTGACGCTGACTTCGGGCAGGATGGTGGCCCGGACGGTGCGGCGCAGTTCCTCCCACCAGAGGTCGCCCGCTTTGGTGACGCCGCCGCCGAGAATGATCCGGGCCGGGTTGATCAGGTTGGTGGCGTTGCCCAGACCCAGGCCGAGGGCGTTGGCCCCACGCAGCAGGATGCGCTGGGCGGTGGGGTCGCCGCCGGCGGCTTCAGCGGCCACCCGTTTACCTGTGACCGGTTTGGTAAACGGCCGTTTCTCCTCCCCCCACGCCGCCGCCAAATCCTGGGCCATGTAGGGACCAGACGCCATCCGCTCCACACAGCCCCGTTTGCCGCATAGACAAAGCGGCCCGTCCGGCGCAACAACCGTGTGGCCAATTTCGCCAGCCATGCCCTCGTGACCGCGCCAGATACGGCCGTTTAACACCCAACCACCCCCCACACCGGTACTCACCGTAACGTACAGCAAATCGTCCACACCTTGCCCTGCCCCGTAGCGCCATTCGCCCAGAGCGGCCACATTGGCGTCATTGTCCACCCAAACCGGCGCGTTAAATTCGGCCGTGAGCCAGTCACGCAGCGGTGTGTTTTCCCAGCCGGGTACGTGGTGGGAGAGGCGAACCAGTCCGCGCTCAAAATCAACCGGTCCGCCAAAGCTGACGCCAACTGCCTGGGGAGAACGGCCGTTGAGCAGCTTGTGGGCCAGGGTAAGCATCTGACGGAAATCGTCAACGGCCGTTGCGCCAGGCTGCGAGAAATGGCGTTCGTGGGCCAGCCAGGTCTGTGAATCGGCCGTTACGGCCGCCGACAGCTTGGTACCGCCAAAATCGAGGGCTAATATTAGTGAGGACATTTCTCAGGTTATCAAACTGGCTGAGCAAATTGTGATAGCAGGTGATTGCTTCCTTCAAAAATTAACCACGGATTCGACGGATTGGGCAGATTGAGACTGATAAAAATCCGCGAAAATCTGTAAAATCCGTGCAATCTGCGTTCCATTGTCAGTGTAGGTGAACGCTTACGTTAACAGTATAGCAAATTCTCGCTTTTCGCGTTACCCTTTGGCTATGATGAACTATACCAGTATTGACGTCAACGAACGCTGGCAGGCTTTTCAGGCTGCCGCTTATGCCGAACAGGTCGCTCTGTTTGAGCAGTCGCTGCGTGAGGGGCTGCACCAGCCGGATATGATGCAGGATATGGTGCAGACGCTTTATGAACGCAGCTTGCGGGCCGGGGAATATGAACGCTTTGGGGGTTGGCTAACGGCCGTGCAGCAGCAGGCCCCCACTATTTTCGCGGAACATGGCGGGCAGTGGCTATACTGGCAGTTGCATCAAGCCCTGGCCAGCGGCCAGACTACCGCGCAAGAGGCGGCCATCCAGGCCTTGACTGACGCCGCGACCAACCATTACGGCTTCTTTTTGCGCGGGCTGGATTTGCTGGCTTATCGGGGAGAAACGGCCGTTATCGTGCAAATGATGCAAACTGCCTGGCCGTCCGTGCAGGCTGACCAGACCATCTACCGCAGCGCGACCGACCAGTTTGCCGCCCGCGCCACCGACCAGATTATCTTTCGCTACCTGACAGAAACGGCCGTACCTGACCCCCACGACCCCACCCTCCTGGCCGAACTGGGCCAATTCTTCCCCATCGATCCGGCCGGGCTGGGCCGCTTTTTTGACCATTTACAGGGGCGTTCGGGGCAAACCTGGCGCGTGACCGACCTGTCCGGCGACGAGATAAACAGCCAGACGCTCGCCCAAAACTGGAACGCGCTGATGGTCGAGTTTTTGGGCTACCTTTACTATGAAGAAGGCGTCCCCTTGAGTAAGGGCGATCTGGCCCGGCACCAGTTCCCCCACTACTTCACCTCGCGGCGCACCGGCCAGCTTGAGCCGCGGGTGGATATAGGCAATCTGATGGCCCAAAACCGACCCATTCCCATCAAACCGGATGAATCCCGCCACCCGCTTTGCCCCGACCCGGACACGCTCAAGGAGTACATCAGCAAGCTGCTCCACTACGCCAGGCCACAACTGGTGCAGGCGGCGGTCGTTTTTGAGCTGACCCCCACCTGGCTGCGCTTTTTGCAGAAGCAGCAGATTATTGACGCGGCCAAACAAGAGGAAATCTGGCACAAGCTGCAACCATTAGCCACTAACCTGGCCGACTTCTGGCAGGAGCAGCATTGGGACCTGCGTTGGGAGAACCAGGCGGCTTAAAAGTTGTGTATAATAGTATTGCGTATTCCGTATTGCGTAAGGCATGACGGAATACGCAATACGAAATACGCAATACGCAATTCGGAAAAGAGGTCACTATGTTACAAGAACCGGTAACGATGGAAGGGGAAGAAACGGCCGTATTAGACCCCCCCATTATCCTGCCGCCAACGTCGGCGGAATTACCCACAGAGGATGGTGTACCCTTGGAATCCCCCTGGCATCGCTCAGAAATCAATCTGTTGTTAGAGTCGCTGGATTATCATTGGCAAGAGCGGGATGATTATTACGCTGGCGGCAATATGTACGTTTATTTCAGCATTCAGCAGGTTCGCAATCAGGATTATCGCGGCCCTGACTTTTTCGTGGTGACGGGCGTAGACGGCCGTAAACCGCGTGATGCCTGGATAGTGTGGGAAGAAGACGGCCGTTATCCTGACCTGATTATCGAGCTGATTTCGCCCAGCACGGCCCATACCGACCGCACCGTCAAAAAAGAACTGTACGAACGCACTTTCAACACCCACGAATATTTCTGCTACGATCCGGCCACCAACCAGTTGGAAGGATGGCGGCTGGCCTGGCAAGGCTATCAGCCCATTGTTGCCGACGAAAACGGCCGTATGTGGAGCGAAGTTCTCAATGTCTGGCTGGGCAAGTGGGAGGGCGTATTCATCGGCCAACCGGCCACCTGGCTGCGCTTTTTTGACGAAGAGAACCAACTCATCCCCATCGCGGCCGAAGCCAACGCTGCCCGCGCTGAAGAGGCGGCCAGATTAGCCCAACAGGAAGCTGCCCGCGCCGACGAAGCCGAAGCCAGAGCCGCCCGTCTGGAAGCGGAACTGGCCCGCGTGCGCCGGCAAGATTAAGCGAAGACCTGACAGGTCTCCGACCGCCCCATCCGGTATGAAAATAGGCAGCGAGACACAACTCGACACAATAGACACAACCGATAACGGCCGTATCAACCTCTACGATCTGACCTACGACGAGCTGACCGACCGGCTGGCCGCCTGGGGTTACAGCCACTATTGGGCCGACAAGGTGTGGCGCTATCTGTATGGGGAGTTGGCCACGGCCGTTGCCGCCATGCCCGATTTGCGCCCCGATTTACAAGAGCGGCTGGTCCAGCACACCCACCTCAAGCCGCTCTCAACCCAACTGGCCATAGACAGCAGCGACGGTTACACCCGCAAGTTCCTGCTGGGCCTGGTCGACGATGAAGCGATAGAAACGGTCCTGATGCACTTTGAAGGGCAAGAGGAGACCGGCGATGCGGCGGGGCGAGCCACAGTCTGTATCAGCACCCAGGCGGGCTGCGCCATGGGCTGCGTCTTTTGCGCCACGGGGCAGATGGGCTTTCGCCGCCACCTGACGCCGGGCGAGATTGTGGGCCAAGTGGTGCATGTGGCGCGGCTGCTGCGGGCGCAAGGGGACAGCTTACGCAATATTGTCCTGATGGGCATGGGCGAGCCGCTGCACAATTATGACCAAACCATGACGGCCGTTTCCATCCTGATGGACCACAAAGGGCTGGCCATTGCGCCCAAACATATCACGCTGAGTACGGTCGGGGTTGTGCCGGGGATTAAACGATTGGCCGATGAGGAACGGCCGTTTCGTCTGGCCGTCAGTCTACATGCGGCTACCGATGAGGAGCGCATGGCCCTGGTGCCGCCCGCTCGCCGCTGGCCCCTGGCCGACCTGATGGACGCCTGCCGCTACTACATTGAGAAGCGGGGTCGCCGCATCTTTTTTGAATGGACGCTAATCGAGGGCAAAAACGACACGCCGGTACAGGCCCACGCCGTCGGTCAACTGCTGCAAGGCATGGACGCCCATCTGAATCTGATTCCGCTCAACCCCACTACCGGCTACGACGGCCAACCCACGCGGGGAACGGCCGTGCGCCAATTCCAGGCTATTTTGGCCGATTACGGCCTGCCCAGCACCGTGCGCCAGCGGCGCGGCATCGATGTGGACGCCGGCTGCGGCCAGCTCCACACCAAACACATAACGATAAACAACGGACCATAGACCACCCGCCCCCCGACCACCCGACCACCCGACCATCCGACCACCTGACTACCAGACCACCAGACTACCAGACTACCCGACCACCCGACTACCAGACTACCTCCCCCACCCCCCATCCGTATGGACAATGAGCAAATGACCGCTGCTGATAGCGACGGTGGCCGCATCGGCCGTTAGTCGATTACTAACCCCCCTGGCCGGACCAAAGGCCAATTCCTCCCCATGCAGAGGCCATTGTAGCCCCGCCGTATTGGCCACCATTACCGCACCACCCAGAGGTAGTAAGGACACAATATCATCCACCTGACCCGCAATATGGGCCGGGGATGTGGCAGGGGTAAGCAGCCAGGCTCGCTGGTGGGCAGTCTTTACAATCAAGCGACGGCCTTGCAACTCAGGATGAGCCAGCAGCATCAGATTAGACAGCAATTGGTCCAGGCGACCGCCGAGCAAGCCAAAGAGATATAGCTCGCTTTCAGGGAACTTTTCGGCAGCAAAGAGCAGGGCCAGTTCCAGATCGGTTTCGTCCTTAGCGGTGGGGTGGGTAATCAGGTGGACGTCGGTGGCAGAAACGGCCGTTTTCTGCGCCGCTGTCAAGGAATCCAAATCCCCGATCAGGTAGTGGGGCAGTACAGCCAATCGCTCTAAATGAGCCAGACCACCATCTATAGCGATGATTGCTTCTGCCTCTTGCAGATACGGCCGTAACCACGCCCCTGCCTCCAAATCACCGTTCGCAACGATAGCAATCATGGCCTAGAACAAGAATCCCCGGCGGCTCTCTTGAGCCTGTTCGATATCGTTGAGCATCAGTTGCAGCGTGTCGATCATCTCCTGATCGTCCAGGGCCTTAAACGCGGCCAGTGCCTGACGAGCCAGCAACGCCGCCTGTGGCCACTTACGCCGCTTCATGTAGAGGTTGGCAACCCGAAAGGCAACCCCCGCCGCTGCGGCCGTTTCCCGATCATCCCCCACCAGCTTCAATGCCTTATCGGCCGTACGCGCTGCCCGCCACCGGCTGCCTAAACGATACTGCACCAGCGCCAGGCGGCTTAGCAAATCGGCCTCCGCCAACGGGAGTGAGGCTTCATGCGCCGCTGAGACGCCCAATTTATACAAATCGGCCGCCGCCTTGAATTCTAGCAGCGCCAGGAGCGTATCACCCAGCTTGCCCATGACCCGGATGCGGTCGTCGAGCAAGCCGGATTCATTCAAATGCGCCAGGCATTGCTCATACAGCGGCCTGGCTGGCTTGTGCTGCTTGGACTGAACGTAAACGTCTGCCAACGTCTCTAGCATCTCAATCTGGTTGGCCTCATCCTGCTGCTGTCGGGCCAGCGCCAGATACTGCTCATAATAGCGGGCCGTTCGCCCCAGGTCACCCCAACGCCGGTAAGCGTGGCCCAAAGCCAGCGCAGCCTCTTTCTGGGCTGTAACGTTGCCTTGTTCACGGGCCAGTCGCAACACCCGTCGCTGCAACTGGGCCGATTCCATGTAATCACCTAATGTGAAACACGCCTGGGCCAGACCAGCCAGTACGTGACGCTCTTGCTCCTGGTTGCCGATTTCTATGGCTGCCGCCAGGCCACGTTGATAGTGAGTGACAGCCTCGGTGGCGTGGCCTAGCTGCAAATGCAAATCACCAAGATGGCGTAGTGCTCGCCCCAGACCCCGCCAATCGGAGTTTTCCTCAGCAATATGCAGCGCCTTATGGTAATACTCAATGGCTTTCAGATCATAGCCCAACTGCCGATATAGATTGGCAATATCGCTCAACGACTCGCCCTCGCCCATGCGGTCGCCTAGCTTTTGGGCAATCTTAAGCGACTGAATGAGCAGCGCCAGGGCCTCATTGGGCTGATTGGTCGCCTGAAAAATGCGTCCCATCCCGCGCAAGACGCTGCGAATGCGCACCTGATCTTCAAGCTGGCGAGCCAGGGTCAATGATTGCTGGTGGAGTTTGCTGGCCTGGTGCCATTTTCCCAGGCGGCGATAAGCATCACCTAAATGGTACAAAGCGGCCGCCTCCCCGTATTGGTCGGACAGCCCTCGTGTCAGGGTCAACTCTTGCTTGTGATAGGAAATCGCCTTGTCCAGCTCATCGCGGTAGCGATAGCTTGTGCCCAGGTTGCCCAAAGCGGCGGCCGCTTCGGCCTGTGACCCGGTTTCGCGGGCAATAGCCAACTGTTCCTGATAGAAATCAATGGCACGCCCACTGTAACCCGCTGCGGAGTAGGCCTGTCCCAGATAACCCAGGCTACTGGCTTCTAACTCCAGCGATTTCTCTTGACGACCCAGCCAGACGGCCTGCTCAAAATAGGTGATGGCCACCGGCAGCTTGCCAATATCCAGATAGGAACGGCCCATCATGTTATAGGATCGGCCCATAGCCAACCGTTCGTCACGAGTAACGGCCGTTGTCTGCTTCACAGGCGGCGGTGGACTGCCAGTAACAAGCTCGTAAATCGCTGCCAGCGTTGACTCGACCTCGGACCAGGAGCGAATACGGCGTGTGCGCCGGGTCATCATGGAATGTTGCAAAAAGGCGACCAGTTCCGGTAACAATGTGTTGGGCGGCGGCTGTATCTTGCCCTCTACGTGGGCCGCTTTGAGGGCAGAGCGGCTCTTACCCTGGGCCGCATAGCGACCTGTGAGCATCTCATACAATATGCAGCCGAGAGCGTAAATATCGGCACGCGGATCGATTGGCTGGCTCAACCATTGTTCAGGCGCCATGTAAAGCGGTGTACCGGCGACACCCTGCGTTATTTGGGTGCGGGTGAAATGGTCGGTTGTATCGGGCAAACTGGTCAACACGCCGGAACCCAGGCCCAACAAACTCCGGGCCAGGCCAAAATCGGTAATGCGGGCATTGCCATCAAAGTCGACCAACACGTTTTCCGGCTTCAGGTCACAATGTATCAGGCCGGGTATTTTTTGGGTGGCATAGTTCATGCCTCGGGCAATGTGCAGCGCGAAGAGAACGGCCGTATCGACCGGCAGCGGTTGACCAGGATACATCCAGGACCGAAGGGATGGTTTGCGCCGGTCCGGCGGCTGCACCACCCATTCCAGGACCAGGTACAGTTCACGGCCGTCGCCAATTCGTTCCACCCGATAGGCAGGAACAATGTGGGGGTGTTGGCCCAACTGCACCCACGTGGTCCCTTCACGCAAGAACAGGTCCCGCGCCGCTCGATTGGGCAAGAATTCTGGCTTGAAGGTTTTGAGCGCAACCAGGTCATTGGTGCGCTGGTCGCGACAGAGATGGACCAGGGCCATGCCCCCTGTCTGGGTATTGACAACTTCGTAGCGATCAGCAATTAGTAGACGAAAATCGCCCTCGTCTCGCTGACCAGCGGAACCAGGCACTCCTTGTTCTATCGTTGGCTGGGCCTCATGCCCTGCGGCAGCCCGTGAAAATGGTGTGGTGGTCATTGCTTTTGCCTGGGGTGGCTAAGAAACTCGCGCCGGTGGCGGTCAATACACCCCTACCTCTTGATACTTGCTACAACTATATCCAAAAATCGGCCGTTCTCCCACCCTAAGGTACTAATGACATCAACTTGTCGTTCATGATACACTGTGGCTATACGTTACGGTAATCTGTGAGCTTTGTCCGGGTTTGACAAAGACCACACGCAGGAATGGTAATCTTATGGTCACATTACTAATTGTCACAGCACTCTTAGCACCCTCGGTGTTGGTCGTGTCAGCCTGTATGCTTTCCTCTCGTATAAGCCAAAGAGAGGAACTGGTCGAGTATTACGAAACGGCACGTACGGAAAAATTCGAGCTGGCTCGTGCTACTTCTGGTGACTAACGCCTGCCGCTGTTATTATTCAATATCTATTTATCCTTCCATCCGTATACGGGAGCCTATCCACTCCTATCATTAGCGAAGAAGCCGCCCTGAGGGCGGCTTTTTCTTTTTCCCCAATACGGCCGTTCCCGCTATAATCTCCCCATGCACTTATGGTTAACACTATGGCACAAGCTGCCCCCCGTCACCCTGGGCCTGTTCTTGGCTCGCATCCTGGCAGAAACTGTCGCTAACTGGTGGGGCGCACTGGCCTGGCCCTGGGTAGTGGTTATCGGTCTGGTGGGCATGGTTTTGGGGTTGGTTAGTAGCCAGTATTCGGTGGGCAGTAGGCAGTGGGCAGTGGGCAGATGGCCGCTGCTCCTGCTCTGGCTTTACGTGGCCTGGCCCCAGCCGGATTGGAGCTGGGCAGCCACGGTGGGGCTGCTGACCGGGCTGACTATTTTGCTAATTGTGTTGGGGCAGTCCACCTGGCCGCGCCCCACGCCGGGGCAGGCGGGGGCGGTGCTGGCCGGGCTGGGCGGTCTGCTTTACTGGCACACGCTGGCCCCCGGCCTGCTGCCGGCCGACGCGGGCGAGTTTCAACTGGTGGCCGCCACGCTGGGGGTGGCCCATCCACCCGGCTTTCCCCTCTACACGCTGCTGGGCCACCTGTTTACCCGGCTGCCCGGCCTGACGCCCGCCTATGGTCTGAATCTATTCGCCGCGCTGACCAGCAGCCTGACGCTTTATCTGGTCTACCTGACCGCCTATCGCCTGACCCGGCAGCATATAGCCAGCACAACGGCCGTACTCGCTCTGGCCACCGCTACCACCTTCTGGTCACAGGCCACCACCGCCAACGTCCGCAGCCTGACCGCCCTCTTCGCCGCTTTTATCATCTACCACCTGATCCGCTTCTACCAAACGCGAGATGAGTCGGTGACAACGGCCGACCAACATCTATTATGGGCGGCGCTGGGGCTGGGCTTTGGCCTGACCCACCACGCCTCGCTGCTCTTTATGGGGCTGATTTTTGGCCTGGCCCTGCTCGTTTTCGACCCGACATTTATCCGGCAGCCGCGCCGCTGGCTGCGCCCCATTCTGGCGGGATTGGCCGGCCTGCTGCCCTGGCTCTACCTGCCCTGGCGGGCCTGGGCCGGTGCGCCCGATGCGGCCGGGCTGGCTACCTGGCGGGGCTTTTGGGACCATGTGCTGGCGCGGGGCTTTAGCGGCGACTTTTTCTACTTTGCCCAACCCGATCTGCTCTGGCAGCGATTGGGCGTCATGGGCAATGTGCTGACTTTTCAGTTTAACGGCTGGCTGCTGCTGGGGATGGCCCTAGGTGGCCTGCTGCTTCTCTGGCACGAGCGGCGGCTGGCGCTGCTGCTGCTGGGATCGTTTGGGCTGCATACGCTGATAACGGCCGTTTACCGCGCCCCCCAAACGGTCGAATATATGCTGCCGGCATACATACCGCTGGTGTTGATGTTGGCTTATGGGACGTATTGCGTAGTGCGTAGTGCGTATGCGTCAGTCTACGCACTACGCACTACCCACTACGCATCCTTGCTAACGGCCGTTTTTCTCACTGCTACCCTGGTACAAGGCTATACCCATTACCTCAGCTTTGCGGCTCTCAGCCAGCAGGAGGACGCCCGCCACTATGCCCAAACGCTGCTTACTGAGGCCCCGCCTGACAGCCTGATCCTGGCCCACTGGCATTGGTTCGCGCCGCTGCGTTACCTGCAAACGGTCGAAGGGCAGCGGCCAGACGTGGCCGTTGAATTCGTCTTCCCCAGGGGTGAGCCGTATGATGAGACGTGGGGGCGACTGGCGCGAGAGGGGTGGGAAAACGGCCGTTCTGTCATCACCACCCATTACGCCGAATTTGTCTATGAGGGGCTGCCTCCGCCCCAACCCATCGGCGAAGCGTTCCTCTTTGCCCAGACGCCAATGACTGATTTGCCCGCCGTATTTGGGGCGCTGGATTTGGCGTTGGGGGAACGGATTCAGGTGCGGGGGATCAGCAGTCAGTATGCAGTAGGCAGTAGTCAGCGTGCGACAGGTCTGGCTGTGGGGGAAACGACCGTATTCACGCTCGCCTGGGAACCGGTTGGGGCAGGGGACGAGTCGCTCAGTCTGTTTGCCCATCTGGTGGGGCCGGATGGCCGGCTCTATGCCCAGGCCGATCTGCCCGCCAACCCCCAGCCGGACGGCCTGACGCTGACCCGCTTTTACCTGACGCCCAGACCAGGCGCACAGCCAGGCGAGTATGCGTTGATGATTGGCGGCTATGGGGCTGAGCCGCTGCTGCATGAAGGGGAAACAAGAACGGCCGTTTCCACTCTTACCCTCACGCCCCGCGCCACGCCCCTCTATACGCAAAACCGGCTGCGCCGCCCGTTGGCCGGTGCGCTGGCTCAACAGCAACAGTTGGTTGGTTACGATTGGGACCATACGCTGGCGGACAGTCCCCGCCTCTACCTCCATTGGCGCACGCCGGAAGGCTATTTCAGTCAGGTCTACGATAGCTCCGAACCGGTCAGTTTGCCCGCCACCAGCGGCCCCTGGGGAATACGTCAGGACTGGCCAATCCCGCGCTCAACAGGTAGCGGCCATTACGTGCCGCTGGGTCAGGGGCTGATCTGGCTAGGGGAAAACCGCCTGCCGCAGCCCGTCACCCAGCCGGAGATCGCCCTGCCGCAGCGGTTAGCCAGCAGCCAGCCCATCCTGCGCGATCTGGTGATTTCGGTGCGGCTGGTCGGCTATGAGCCAGACGGCTTTCACTGGGCCTGGACCGATTTGCAGGATGGCGTACCGGCGATGGGGGCTATACCGACACTAAAATGGATTGAGGGATCAGAAGTGGTGTCGCCTTATCGGCTGGAAGTGGGGGAAACGGCCGTATCCGGTCAAACCATCGGCGGCTTCATACGCTTCTACGACGCCTTCACCAACGAGCCACTGCCCATCCTCGACGAACGATTAACGGACGAACAGCCGGGCATCCCGTTATCCGTGAGCCGTTATCAGTAATTGGTGAACGGTAATCGGTAAGAGAAACATGACAACAATTTCAGTAATAGTTGTGGGAATCAGTCTATTGCTTTGGTTGACCTTGCTCGTCTTGCTGATTCGAGCCGTTTGGCTGGCTGTCAAAAGCAGGCAGTGGCCCCAAACAAACGGCAAGATAACCCATTCGGGCACAGAAGCTGTCGGCAATCGATACCGCGTTTTGCTCCAATATGAATACACCGTCAATGGCTCCCGCTATAACTCCCACATCCTATCATACCTTGATACGTTTCTACTTTTCTTTCTGAGTGGAACACGTAGCGCAAGGGCAGCCAATCACCTTGCTGCTAAATATCCCGTTGATACCGAAGTGTTCGTACATTACGATCCAAAAAATCCAAAGCGATCTGTGTTAGAAACTGAACTTTGGAACGGCAACGTTGCCATCATTGCCATAATACTGGCTATTATGGGTGGGATATTTCTGCTTGGATTGGGGCTTCGGTAAAGAAAAATGGTGATGGGCCCGCTAGGATTCGAACCTAGAACCGATCGGTTATGAGCCGACTGCTCTGCCCTTGAGCTACGGGCCCGGAAGAATTGACAATTGATAATTAACAATTGCCAATTGTCAATTGTCAATTTAGAAAGCGGCAGACGGGACTCGAACCCGTAACGAGAGCTTGGAAGGCTCTAGTGTTACCGTTACACCACTGCCGCATGTTAATGGCAGTGGTCCACCACTGCCGCAGGTTAATAATTAATTGATGAATTGATGAATTGATGAATTATTAACTCTCTGTCGGGGCGGCCAGATTTGAACTGACGACCTCTCGGACCCAAACCGAGCGCTCTACCAAGCTGAGCTACGCCCCGTGTTGTTAAGATAGCACATCAAGTATACTGAGGGCAGGCAGTCGCGTCAACCACAACTCAGGATCGATCGACGCATACCTGACAGGTTTGGAGCCATCCCGTGATTGCCAACCTGTCAGGTCTCGGTCCAGTTAGGCGGATGGCAGGTAATGCGCCACACCTGGCGCGTAACGGCCGTGACACCCACCCGTTCATCCAGCACATGACCTACCAGCCAGAGCGCGTGGTCATCATGGGCGACCACAGGCCACCGCGCCCGCAGCGCGGCCGGAATTTTGCGATTGATCATGATCTCTTTGAGTTTGGCCGAACGGCCGTTTAACCCCAACGGCTGCATTCGTTCCCCCAGACGGCGCGGACGCAGGCAGAGCGATCCGGCCTGCGCCGCGTCCAGATAGACCGTCCAGGGGTCGGGGTTATGCTGAATGGCTGCCAGGTTGAAACGGTCGAGAACGGCCATTTCCAACCACCAGCGATGAGCCAGCGCGACCTGACCCGGCACGGGCAAGGTTAGCGATTCGTCGCTTGCTAACTGGGGCAGTTCAGGGATGATAACGGCCGTATCGCGGCGCAAAATCATTTCTTCATAGCCGATTTCTAATAACAGACCGCCCGGCAAAACGGCCGTGGTGCCGCTCCCCTTCGCTTCGGCCAGCAGGCGAGCCTGCTCCAGCGTGCGGAAGTTGATTTCAGCCTGAGGTGCAAGCTCGCGTACCGCCGCTCGCAGCACACGGCGGCGCAGGGCCAGCCGCTGCCGCTGCCAGATAGGCCGGTCCAGAGCCAGCCAATCTTCATCAATATCGTTCAGTACCCCCAGCCAGGCATCAATAAACTTGTCGTCCAAAATCTCCAGATTGGCATCGACCAGGTCGGCCAACTGTTGCATATTGCGCTTGATTTGAGGATTAAAGGCGACCAGTTGGGGCAGCAGCTCATGGCGCACCCAGTTACGCCGGAACCGGGTGTCTCTGTTGGTCTCATCGTGGCGGGGCTGTAACTCATGGTCCCGGCAGTAGGCTTCAATATCGGCCCGGCTGACGTAAAGTAGCGGACGGAGCAGCAAACCATCAAGCTCGGCGGGCAATCGTTGTGTCAATTTCATCCCGCGCAAGCCGCGCAAGCTAGTGCCCCGCAGCAGGTGTAGCAGCAGCGTCTCTACCTGGTCATCGGCGTGGTGGCCGACGGCAATCAGCCTGGTACCAACCTGGTGGGCCAGATTGGCCAGAAAAGTGTACCGGGCCTGACGGCCGGCCGCTTCCAGCGATAGGCCGGCCTCACGGGCCAGGGCGGCTACGTCGTAGGTTTGCAGGGTGAAGGGGATTTGCCAGGCAGCGGCCGTTTCGGCAACAAAATGGGCATCGGCCGCCGCTTCGGGGCGCAGCTTGTGGTTCAAGTGGGCCGCCACCAGCCGCTTTGGCCCCACAATCTGCCGTAGAATATGGAGCAGCGCCAGCGAATCCGGCCCGCCGGAAACGCCCACCACCCATTTTTCGTTGCTGTAGAAGTAGGGGTGGAGGGGGGTTACGGCCGTTATCTGTTCAACCAATGGGTGCATGGCTTATCCGGCTAAAAGAAAAAAGCCCGCTGAGGGCCTTGTTCGTAGTGCGTAGTGCATAACGTGGCGTAGCCACAACCAAAAGCAGTTACGCGGAGATACGCGGAGGACACGCAGAGCTTCGCGGAGATAAGCGGAGAAAAAGCTTTGCGTATTTACCTTCTTCCCGCTTTTGCATCAGAAATTAACGCATATGGCGCAAATTTTGCGGCGTAACGCCGTAGTGCGCAGAAGAATCACTGACTATTGACTACGGACTAATGACTATGGACTACCGCAAATAGGGCGGGTGGGAGTCGAACCCACACGGGCGTTAGCCCGGCGGATTTTAAGTCCGCTGCGTCTGCCATTCCGCCACCGCCCCACTTTTGAAGAACGGCCGTATTGTACCTGCTATTGGGTGATGAAACAAGCCATGACTGCGTAAAACGTAAAACGTAATATGACACCGCCACAACTAAAAGAGTTAACGCCAAAAAGCAAAGGGAGAAAAGGGGCCAAGAAGAAGAATTTTGCTTGACCAGGCAAGCCACCTATCTTATACTCTGGCTGTGCATAAGTTTGGGATATTGTAGCGATTTAGCCAGCGTTTTTGCACAACAAGCTCCCAGATTTCATCCTGTCCCACAGCTTTTGCACAAATTTATCCGAAATCAGAAGTTCATGCAGCAAAACACGCCGCATAACGAACAAGGATTCATGCAGCGGCTCCGCAACCTCCGCGCCGCATGAATCCTTGTTCGTTCGTCAAGGAGTGATAGATATGTCAGAAGAACAGAAAAAACATCCATTAGAAGAATACGCTGAAAACGAACGGGTAGTTTATCTGAGTATTTTATCTGCCATCTGTTATGTGGATAAAGAATTTTCTGATAAGGAAAAGCACCAATTAGATGTTTTATTGGAGCAACTTGAGATTTCGGACGAAGGAAAATCAAAAATCTATTCGTCAATATTTGGCCTTCAACACGAGGATAAAATTGCCAATCTTGAAGCATTTCAAGAGCTTGACAATACGGAATTGAAATACACACTAATCTCAGATTTGTGTCTCTTTGCTTTATCTGACTCAACATTTTCTGATGAAGAATATCAATATATTCTTGGGATTGGGGCCATCTTGGGCATAACTCAAGAACAAGTTGACGCTATAAAATCTATCCAGGAGAACCTTGTTAAAATAAAAGATATTCCCCCAACTTCTGAGAGATTTAGGTTTGTTATTAAAGATAGTGCGGCAAGACTTGCAGCGGTTGGCGTGCCTATAGGAGCAATTGCCGTAAGTGGTTCAGTTACTGGGTTAAGCGCTGCTGGAATGACTTCTGGTTTAGCTGCACTTGGCGTATTAGTTGGTGGGGGAATGTTGGCAGGGGCGGTTATTGTCGTTCCTGCAATCGCAGTTGGGTCTGCTTATGGCGTTAAGAAGCTCTTTGATGTTGTATGGAAAGAGAACTCAGACAATAAGAAAACCTCTCAGGAAAAAGGACGAAAATGGACATGGACGAAAAAATCGTAAGCAGTGAAATGCAGCCTGTATCAGCCGAACTTGTGATCGCAAAAGGGATCGTTCAAAACCTGCCGGAAATTATTGGGGCAATAAAGGAAATCTACACCCTCAACAAAAAAGAACAGCTATCTGGCCGAGTTTTACAATCTCAGCTTGATGAGTTGAATATTAACAAAGAGAATTTTAAGGTCTTGGTCGAGAGTTTGACCGAATTATCAAAATCAGAAGACACTGATGCTGAGACAAAAGCTATGTATCGAGATATGATAAAAACATTATTTGAAATCTTCACAACCAATATGCGCAGTTCGCAGGACATTTCCAATTATTTGAAAGGATTTTAACAAATGTACGGAATTAATTTGTTGGAAGTTGCCAAAATACTAGGAGCTACTGTGGCCAGCAATGCTGTTTTTAACAAGTATGGCGTAATCAGCTCTATACATCAGGAAATTATAAAGTATTCGGCCCAGCAAAATATTGATATGGTTAAAGTAATGATGCGAACGCTGGCACAACAAAACGAGCAAGCATATAAAGATGTTGTTGAAATTCTTCAGAGGCATTTTCCTGAACAAGAATTACAAGAAATTTTGCCTCAATAAACAAAACTCGAAAACTAAACCAGCATGATTCGGCCAAATGATTGTCTGAACTGAAACGGCCGCCGGGCAATCAATTGGGGAGCTTTGGGAATTCAGGTGATTAGCAATGCTGCGGGTGGCGAGTATACGTTTTGGTCACTCGCCACCCGCAACCCGCAACCCGCTACAAAGTTGCATAAAACTCCGCGAAATCCAAAAGGTCCACAGCTCTTTAGAATTGACCTGCTACGGCCGTTTACCCCAATTCATCAACGCCAACAACAGCCACAGGCCCAGGCCCAACATCGTCAAGATACGGCCGGTCTGGTAGGTGATGGGGAAGTAGGTAAACACCACCTCATGGCTGCCGGCCGGCACCTCAATGGCGCGAAAGAGGCCGTTGGCCTGGTAGATGGGGGTGTTTGTGCCACTGACGCTGGCCCGCCAGCCGGGATAGTTGGCGTCGCTGAGGAGCAGCAAGGCCGGGGCGTCGCTCTCGACGGCGATGACAACTTGCTCCGGGTCGTAGCTGAGGATGGTGGCGGTGCCGCCGGTGCCTGGCTGAGCCGGGGGCAAGGGCGCGGGGGCCGGCGGTTCGGGGGCCAACACAACGGCCGTTTGCCACGGATCAAACTCAGGCGAGCGCAGGGCGGTGTAAACGGCCGTTTCGTCCGGCCACACCTGCCACTCGTGATACAAAACCGCCCGCGGCAGCAGGTCCAGCTTCTCGTAAATCTTCACATCGCCCGAATAGATGAGACGGAACGGCCCCGGCACCAGCGTTTGAAACGTCTCGTCTCGCCCATCGACCAGCGCCAGGCCCGACACCTGCCACGCCCCATCCCCGGCCACCAACGCGACAGTCTCAGCCAGCAGCGGCTCGTCAAAAGCCACCTGCCAAAACCATTCACCCTCATCCCCCAACTGCCCTCCGTTTACCCCATACTGCTCACCGTTTACCTCTACAAATCCCGCTTCACCCTGCCCCAGCAGCCAGATTTCCGTGGCTTCATAGGCCGGAATGTGGCCTACCGCCACCCGCTCGCCCGCTGCCAGCCGGGCGGGATGCTGCCGGTCGAAAAAGACCCGCCCCTCGCGCCAGACGTCGCCCACCTTGTCGGTGATGATGTATTGCACGTTGAACAGATCGAGCCAGTGGGCGTCAGGTACGGCCGTTAAATGCTCACGTAAACGGCCGTCGGTGGTCCGCACCCCGTCAGGCAGTATGAGCGCTACCGCGTCACTATACGCGGCTAGAGGCAGAATCCCTCCATCAAAGCCGTCAACCGAAGGCAACTGCCAGACCAGCGGTAGATTGGGGGCCACAATCTCCTGCTGCTTGGCGGCAATGAGGTAGTCGTAAAGAGCGGCGGGCGGCAGTTGGTCGCGGTAGATGGTCTCGATTTCCGCCTGATCGCCCAGGTCAAAAAAGATGTGGGAGAGGCTGAGCAGGCGTCCGGGAGGCACGGCCGTTTCTGTCTCGGCCAGCAAACGGGCCACCGGCGGGCGGCGGTCAAAATAGGCGTCGGGCGTGGTCACGTTGTGGTAGGGCTGGCTGCGCGAGGCAATAAACAGAACAAGAGCCGCCAGCGGAATGAGTAGGTAGGCAATATTTTTAACCGCAAAGACGCGAAGAACGCGAAGAGGAAGAAATAAATCTTTGCGCTCTTTGCGTCTTGGCGGTGAATCTTTTTGACCAATGCCGCCCCACCACCACAGCAGGCCAACCAGCCCCAACAGCAGCAGTTCCCCAGCCCACAGCAGCCCGGTGGCCAATGAGGGCAGTTCATACGGCGATTCCGGACCCAGCGGCAACCGGCCGCTCAACGGCTCTGCCAAAAAGCTCCAGCCCATCAGCACCAAAATCAACAACAACGCAACGAAGAACGGCCGTTTAATATCAAAGAATCCGCGTTTATCTGCGTTTATCTGCGTCCTATCAAACCCCACGCCAGCCAGCAGCGACAGCCCCAGGCTGACCAGCACCAACCAGCGGGCCGGCACGCGGAACAGGTTGAAGCCGGGCAGTTGGGCCAACAGCCAGTTGGCCGGATTGAAGATACCCAGCGCCAAAAACAGACCGACGCCGACGAGCAAAATGGTGGGCAGAATGAACGGCTTCTGCCGCCAGCGCCAGGCCCCCAACACCGCCAGCAATAATCCGGTCAGGGGCACAAAGGCCACATACTCGCTAAAGAGCGACTGGCCGTAAGCGGGTAAAAAGGTCCGCCCCAGCAGCAGCGGATGGAGCGAAAAGGACAACACCTCATTGACCGCCAATCCCCCCTCGCGGCTGGACAAGGTGGTCAGTTCCAGCGTGGGCAGCAGTTGCACGGCGGCCATCAGCAGGGCCAAAATCAAACCCAGCCCCAACGCCCCCCACAGGCTCAACCAGGACCACAGCCCATCCCGCTCCACGCGATTCAGACGCAACTGTACCCCATACCCTAACAGCCAAACCCCAACCCCCACCCCAGTGATGAAGCTGGTCTGGCTGTGGCCGGCCACCAACTGCAAGCTGAAAAAGAGGGCGAGCAAAAAGCAGCGCTGCCAGACAGCCAGGCCAGGTGCCAGGGCCACCAGAAACCAGGGCAGCCAGGCCAATCCCTGCAACTGGTTGACGTGTTCTACCTGGGCCGTCAGATAGCCGCCGAGGGCGAACAGCAGCGCGGCCAAAAACGCCCCGCCCCGGCTCAGGTCAAACAGTCGCCGCCCGGCCAGGTAAGTCCCCCAGCCGGCGATGGTCAGGTGCAGCAGAATAGTGGCACTGACAGCGTAGGGAATGGGGAACCACAACCAGAGCGGCCAGTTGAGCGGGTAGAAAAACCCAACCTGGCTGTTGGCCAGCAGGGGTGCGCCCATAAAAAGAGTGGGATTCCAGTGGGGTAAACGGCCGTTGCTCAACGCCACCACCGCCGCTTCCCAGTAGGGATAAAAATAAAGAAACGTATCTCCCCTGGCCAGAATCAAATTACCAAACGCCAGCCGGTGCGAAAAAAGCAAAACCAGCAGCGGCAGCAGGATGAGGGGCCAGTAGCGGTGCAACAATCGTAGCAAGCGCATCATTTTTTGCATAGTGCGTAGTGCGTGGTGCGTAGCGCGTAGCAATGTTGGTCTACGCACTACGTACTACGCACTATTTGCAGTTCACAATTAAAAACAGTTCAATCCCTTCCGCTTCATACACCGTTTCCAGGCAAAACCCGGCTTCGCTGACGGCGCGGCGGAAGGGGAGCGCGGCCGGCGTGTGGGGCAGTGACAGGTAGCGGGCGTGGCCGTCACTGCCAAAGACAAGGAGTTCCTCGGTCAGTTGGGCCGGATGGGGCAGCCAACTGTGGTGGACGCGCCTGTCAAACAGATGGTAGCGCCACTGCCAACTGTGCCAATGGTCATAAAGGACAGTACCATAAGGTGCTTCTTCCAAATAGGCGGCGGCTGTCGCTATACCCTGATCGGCATCGGCCTGACCCCCGATCGGTAAACGGCCTGCACTGAGCCAGTCGAAGTGGCCGTTGCGTCCCGACCAGGCCCCCGGCAGCAGCAGTAAGACAACGACCGCCGGCAAAACAATCTGCCCCATTTTGCCACGAAAGCTGAATAATGTCCCGCTCAGAACGCGAGCCAGCAGCAGGGCCAGAATGGGAACCAGCAGCAGCAAGTAGCGGTCCCAGACCGGAATAGCCAGCAGCCAGTGGAGGGCCAGATAGGCCAGGCTAAATAGAATCAACAGTCGGTCGGGGAAACGGCCGTAAACCCACAGCCAGATCATCCCCCCACCAAGCAGCAGGAGGAACACCGCCCCCGGCCAACCGCCCGCCCACACCATCTGCCCCAGTTCAGCCCAGGCCAGCAACCGCGGCCCCAGCTCCCACGACCAGATCAGGCGCGTACCGCCAAAGTTGCTCACCTGCAAGCCCCAGAGCGCCAGCGAGCCGGTCCGCAGCCACTCCCACAGCAGCAAGGTGGTCAAAAAGGGCAACATACCGGCCAGCCAGCGCATAGCGGCCAGACCCGCCCACCGATAAATCGGCGGGCTATCTAACAACGCCCGCTGAACCGGGCTGGCTGGCTGGTCTGGGCCATCAGCCGGATTTATCCGGCGTTGGTGGCTAGTGCAACTAGCCCCAATAGCCTGGTCGTTCACGGCCAGGCGATCCGGAGCCGCCAACCAGCCCCACCGCCACCAACCCACCATCAATAGGAGCGGCAAAAAGAGCCACGCCTGGTGCTTGGTCAGCAGCGCCAGCCCAAACAACACACCCGACCAGCCCGGCCGGTCAATCAGGGCCAGACTGCCCACCAACCAAAACAGCAGCAGCGGGTCCAAAAAAGCAGTCGCGCTAAACTGAATGGCATAGGGGGATAGCGCAATCAGGACGGCGACGAGAATCGGTTGAATTACTAACAATGACGGAGGACCGAAGACAGAGGACCGAGACCGCCCTCCGTCTGCCGTCTGCCGTCTTTCGTCTTTAACATACCAACGCCACACCCACTGCGCCGTCAGCGGCACCAGCAAAATCGAGGCGATCCAGTTGGGCAAGCGGGCCGCCCATTCCACCGGCCCTTGCAGCGGGTAAAAGAAGGCCTGTAAATAAAAAAGCAGCGGCGGCTTATCCACCAACTGCGTTTGCAGCAGCGGGTCACGCCAGACGGCGATCAGTCGCGCCCAGGTAGCAAAAAGCGCTTCATCCCCCTGAAACGTATTGGCAAACAGCCCCGGCAGCCGCAGCCAAAAAGCCAGGAGGGTGATGGCGACTAGCAGCCAGCGCGTTTTCGGGGGCATGGGTGTACAGCGTGATACGTGGACCATTACGCATTACGCAATACGCAATACGCATCACGTCTATCAGTCAACAAAGCGGTACTTCACCAAATAGTACAACGCCTTCGGCCCCTCGACCCAGGGGTTGAGCTTTTTGCCCTCGTCGAATTCACGGCCGTTATAAGAAATCGGCACCTCGTAGATACGGTGGCCGCGTTTCAACACTTTCGACGTAATCTCCGGTTCAAACTCAAAGCCGCGCGAGCGTAGAGGAATATCTTCGATCACGTCGGCGCGAAACACCTTATAGCAGGTTTCCATGTCGGATAGGATGGTGTTATACATGATATTGGTCACAAACGTCAGGAATTTGTTGCCCACCATGTGCCAGAAGAACATCGTCTTGGTTGGTCCGCCGCGAAAACGAGAGCCGTAGACAACAGTGGCCCGGTTTTCCACAATCGGCCGTATCAACGCCTCATAATCACGCGGATCATATTCCAAATCAGCATCTTGAATCAGGTAAATATCGCCCGTAGCTTTCTCAAAGCCAGTGCGAACGGCCGCACCCTTACCCTGATTCTTCGCGTGCATAAATATGCGGATGCGGTCGCTCAACGCCTGAATGTCAGGATACAGTTCCCGTGTGCCATCGGTCGAGCCATCATCAACAACAACGATTTCATCCGCTTTATCCACGGCCAAGATGGCCTCAATCGCCGGCTTAACCGTTTCATATTCGTTATAAACAGGAACAATTACAGATAATTTCACAAGCTGTCTCCTTGTACAAAGTGGCGGGGTTGCCGCACCACCTTGCCACTGCGCCACTTTGCTATTTTGCCCGGCGGATTATAACATCTTAATCCTTACGCATCACGTTTCACGCTTCACGTTTCACGCTTCACGTTCCATCCGCTATAATCAAGCCCATGTTAAAACATATACGAAACCTGATCTTAGATATGGATGGCGTGCTGTGGCGGGGCGAAACGCCTATGCCCGGCCTCAGCGCCTTTTTTGAGACATTAGACAAACTGGGGATTAATTTCGTGCTGGCCACCAATAACGCCAGCAAAAATGCGACCCAATATGTGAGCAAGCTCAACGGCTTTAGCCTGGACATCCCGGAACGTCAGATTTTGAATTCGGCCGACGCCACGGCCGATTTTCTGCGCGACCAGTTTGGCAGCGAAAACGGACAGGCCATTTACGCCGTTGGTGATGAGGGACTGCGCCAATCGCTGACCAACCGGGGCTTTACCCTGCTCACCCCCGAAGCAGTCTACAAAGGGGCTACCGCACCGGTTGTCGTCGTCGGCTTTACTCGCTATGCCACCTACCCTGATCTGGCTATGGCCGCGCTGCTGGTGCATAAAGGAGCCACGTTTGTCGGCACTAATCCTGACGTGGCCTTTCCCAGCGAGGTTGGGCCGCTGCCCGGTGCCGGTGCTTTGCAGGCCGTTATCACCGCGGCCACCGGCCGGCCGCCGGACTATATGGTGGGCAAACCCGGCCCCATTATCTTCCGCGAGGCACTGCGCCGTCTCAACGGCACGGCCGAAAACACAGCTATGGTGGGCGACCGGTTGGAAACCGACATCCTGGGGGCCAAAAACGCCGGCCTGCCCGCCATCCTGCTCCTATCTGGCATCACCCAACCCGGCGACTGGGAGCAGGCTGGTAAGCCGCAGCCGGATTTTGTTTTTGAGGATATTACCGCCCTGGCTAGGCAGTTGATAATTGCTAGTGGACAATGAGTGTGTGGTAAAACTGGCGTGGCGTATGGTTGGCTTGTGGGTTAAACCGAAGAAATAATTAATTCGTGAATTGTTGAATTTGTGAATTGTTAATGGGGGTTGCGCTCACTATGGCTAGAGGCGATGATATTGAAGAACGGCTGATTGATTTTGCTGTGCGTATTATCCGCGTTTGTGAAGCCTTACCTAACAAACCAGCCGAAAGACACATTCGGGGACAATTATTGCGGTGTGGCACCTCTGTAGCCCCTAACTATGCCGAGGCGCGTGGCGCTGAAAGCGGCAAAGATTTTGTTCATAAACTCAAGTTGGTCCTCAAAGAACTCAATGAGTCTCGCGTCTGGCTCAAAATCATGATTCAGGCCGGGTTTTTACCCGAA
Source organism: Anaerolineae bacterium (assembly GCA_007123775.1). Classification (GTDB taxonomy): domain Bacteria; phylum Chloroflexota; class Anaerolineae; order Promineifilales; family Promineifilaceae; genus SLGK01. The sequence goes on from SLGK01000072.1 coordinate 87,352, forward strand.
AACCGGCTGGAAGCTCTGCTAGATGAGTGCGATCAACTGTGTCGCATTATCAGCGCCAGCATCCAGACCGCTCGGCAAACAACACACAATTAACCATTCAACAATTCAACAATTCAACAATTAATTATTGCTTTTCCGAATACTACAAATACAATGAATAAACCAACAAACCTCTACGACCTCAACTACGACGAACTGACCAACCTGCTGCACAACCTGGGCGAGCCATCCTTCCGGGCGCGGCAGGTGTGGAACTGGCTGTACCGTCACCTGGCCGGCAGCGTTGACGAAATGACCAACCTGCCCCAATCGCTGCGTGAAAAGCTGGCCGGGCAGACGACGCTGGGCACGGCCGTTATCGCCAGCCAACAGTTTTCCAGCGACGACCAGACCAAAAAGCTGCTCTTCCGCCTGCCCGACGGTCAGTATATCGAGACAGTCCTGATGCGCTACGAAAAGCGGCGTACCCTCTGTATCAGCACCCAGGCCGGCTGCGCCATGGGCTGCGTCTTTTGCGCCACGGGACAGATGGGCTTCTTTCGCAACCTGAGCGTGGGCGAGATTGTGGCCCAGGTCATCCACTTTGCCCGCGAACTGGCCCAAACGGGCGAGCATGTGACCAACATTGTCATGATGGGCATGGGGGAACCGCTGCACAACTACGAGGCGACGTTAACGGCCGTTGACCGCCTGACCGACAATGAAGGCTTCAACCTGGGCGCCCGCAAAATCACCATCTCCACCGTGGGGTTGGTTCCCGCCATGCGCCGCTACGCCGACGAGCAGCGCCAGACCCCCCTGGCTGTCTCCCTCCACGCCGCCACCGACGAGGAGCGGGATAAGCTGATTCCCATCAACCGCAAGTGGCCCATCGCCGAGCTAATGGCCGCCTGCCACTACTACATCGAAAAGACCGGCCGGCGGCTGACCTTTGAGTGGGCCTTAATCAATGGCGAAAACGATACCATCGAGCAGGCGCAAAAGCTGGGTCAACTGGTGCAGGGGATGCTCTGCCACGTCAATCTGATTCCGCTAAATCCCACACAGGGCTACGGCGGCGCGCCCTCCTCACGGGAGCGGGTAGAGGCGTTTCAGGCGGAACTGGCCCGCTACGGCGTCAGCAGCACCGTCCGCGTGCGGCGCGGCATTGATATTCAGGCGGGCTGTGGGCAGTTACGCGATAGGACAGTTGATAGTGGATAGTTGATAGCTGTCAACTATCCCCGCGCCGCGTTAATCTGGTCGCGCAGCTTTTGGGCGGCGGCGCGGGCCGCCTCGGCAAAATCCAGCCCGGCCGAAGCGTAGATCACGGCTCGGCTGGCACTGATCACTGGTCCGGCCACGCTGTCAGGCCCATAGCGCACGGCCGTTTCCAGATCACCCCCCTGCGCCCCAATCCCCGGAATCAAAAAGCTGGCCTCAGGGACTAACTCACGGGCAATGGCCATCTCTTCAGGATAGGTAGCACCAATCACGTATCCCTTGTGCCCGGCGGTGGCCCAACCCTGGCTGCGGCGCAGCACCTCGGCCGACAGCCCTTGCTGCTGGCGTAAGTCACCCTGAAAGTCAACCGCACTGGGGTTAGAGGTACGGGCCAGCATATAAACCGCTTTAGACGGCCGTTCCCCAATCATGGGCAGCACCGCCTCCGCCCCCACAAAAGGATTCACCGTCACCGCATCCACGCCCCAATGCTCAAAGAGACCCTTAGCCCAGGCCGCCTGCGTGTGGCCAATATCACCCGTTTTGCAATCAACGATAATGGGGATGTGATCAGGAATGTAGGCTATCGTCCGTTCCAGGGCAATGATACCGGCCGCCCCCCACTGCAAATAAAAGCCCAGATTCGGCTTATAGGCACAGACCAGATCGGCCGTGGCGTCAATGATCGCCTTGTTGAAAGGCAGGATTGGCTCATCCCATTTCCAGACCGCCTCCAGCGGTAAACGGTCCGGCTGCGGGTCTAAACCCACACAGAGCCAGGAATTGTTGCGTTCTTGCGCGGATTTCAGTTTTTCAAGATAGCTTTTCATGGGCTACATTGTAGCAAAAATGGCAAAGTCCCCAAATGTACTATTGGCGATTGGGTCAGTTTCTTGCACACTAAATGATGACGCAAGAAGCTCGTTCGTTCCTTAACGTCGAACCAATAGAGCATGATCTAGTAGGACGGAATGAGATGGTCACAATCGCAACAATTCTACTCCTGATCGGCATCTGGCTCGTGCTAGATGCGTTGGCCGGAATCTGGCGCACGCGCAACCTGTTTTTTGCCTGGCAGCTTGTGGGAGTCAGCCTCATACGCATACCCCTGGAAACCTTTGTTTATTCCGGCCTAGAAACGGTGCCCCTATGGAGTCTGCTGCTGGGCCTTCTGGGCACCTTTGGGCTGCTGATTGGTCTGGTGGCGGCCATTATCAGCCTGCTGACAGAGGCCAACGCTATTGCTGATTATGTTCGTGTCAAGCAGAATCGCCGGCTACTGGACCGGCTACTTTGTATCTACCCGGCACGAGTAGAGGCAAAGATGCCGATGCCCCGCTCCCGTTAATTGCGCGCTTCCAACGTCACCAGCATTACTGACCAATTCCCATTTTGCTTGAATTCACTCCATTTTACTGCAAAATACGGCCGTTTTTGGTATCCTATACGCGTGACATACCAGCGTCGCCAGCAGCCCCCGTAGCTTTGTTGGGGCTCAAAACTGAGCGTATCGTCAAGGACGTACCATGCTACCCAACCTGATCGAATTGGTAAGCCAGCCGCCCGGCAACATCATATACCATCTCATCACCCTGTTCGCGCTGCAAATTGTCTTTGCGGTCTCGTTTTCCCGCTGGCAGCGCAATCGGCATGATGGTCAGGCCATGCGGATGGTTTGGGCAGCCGGCACTATCTTTATGCTGCGTCTGCTGCTATTACTGGTTGGGCTGGTGCAACCAATGCTGGCACCAACCACCGCTTCCATTTTGCCCCCGCTCGAACAAGCCCTGCACACGGTAACGGCCGTCCTTCTAATTTGGGCCATCATCCCCCATTCCCAAAATCCTGAGTTTGTTCGTGTCAGCCACACCATCCTGTTTACCCTCCTGGGTATCATCACCATTGCCACCATCTTCTTCGCCCAATCCTGGCAGGTCGAGGCCCTTAACCAGGTTCCTTATAACGAATCGGACCAGGCCACGGTTTGGGGACTGGTGCAGATTGCTTTACTGGGACTTGGCCTGATGCTGGTGCTGGTTAATCGCAGCACCCGCTTTAGCCTGCGTACCAGTATCGTTGGTGTTTTGCTGCTCGCACATCTAATCCACTTTTGGAACGCCCCGGAAATTATCCTTACCCAAACCGACGTACCCTACCTTCTGCGGCTGGGCGATCTGGTCGCCTTCCCCCTGTGGGCCGTGCTGGCCTACCAGCTTACCCTCATTCCCTTGCTGAAGGGCCAGGATGGTCAACAGGTCAACATCAACCGCCGCACCTTTCAACTGGCCACGCATGTCATCCAGCAGCAGCAAGAAGTACCAGCCCTAAGGTCCGGTCTGGAAATGGTATCGGAACTGGTGCCCGCCCATTTCATTGGTCTGCTCACCTTTGAAGCCAACACACCCAACCATCTTTACCTGGTGCGCCAGGTGGGGCAGACTGGTTTGGAACCACAGCAGTGGCAGCTCAACCGGGACGACTGGCCCGCGCTGCGTGAGGTACTGGAAAAAGGAGCGTCTCTGGAACTTCAACCCGGCGGCACGGGTTCCCGCCAGCTTCGGTTACTGTATGAAGAATTGGGCATTGGCGATAACGGTTCCCTTCTTCTGGAACCGCTCCTGGGCACGGACAAAGTAGAAGGAATCCTGTTATTAGGACGCGGGCCGGGCTATCGTCAGTGGCCCGACGTGGATACAGCGTTGGCGCGGCCAATTGCAGCTTATATAGGTCAGGTGTTGAGCACACTGCGCCGCCCCAGCTCGCCGGCCACAGCAGGGTCAGCGATACCCCCCGACCCTTCCGCCACCGCCATTCTGAACAACGGCCGTCTGGTTGCGCTGGAAGAAGAGCGTGACCGCCTGGCAGTCGATTTAGAAGCAGCCCAGAACCGGGTCAGGCAGGCCGAACGCCAGGCAGCTCAGGCGCAAAAGCAGGTTCAAGAGTTGAGCGCGATGGTGGCAACGTTGGAAAGTATTCAGCCCCAGGCCGATCCCATCGAGTTGCAATCTTTGGAAACTGAACTGGACAGTCTGCGTGAATCTTTAGCTGTGGCTGAAGAAGCGATGGCCATTGCCGCGGCCAGCGAAGGTGGCTTATCTACCGAATGGATCATGATGACCATTACCCGCTATTCCGGGCAATTGGAGGAAGCGCAGTCCCAAATACAACGACTGCAACAAGAGTTAGAAGACCGCAGCCAGTCGGACAGCAGGGAGATTGTGGCCTCGCTGGCTCAGGAGTTGCGTACACCTATGACCTCAATTGGCGGCTACACCGAACTGCTGCTGAGTGGGTCAGTGGGTATGTTGGGCAGCCGGCAGCGGGAATTTTTGCAGCGGGTGCAGGCGAACGTGGAGCGCATGAACGCGCTCATCAACCAGCTCGTGCAGCTTACCAGCACCGAGGCAATCTCTGACATAGACGTAAACCTGACAGGCACAGCCGATTTGTACACCGCTCTGGACACAGCTATTCAATCCATCTTAAACCAGGTGCGAGAAAAGAAGCTGCGCCTTAACGTTAACGTGAACAACAACCTGCCTCATCTGGCCGTGCCCCAGCATACGCTCCAGCAAATCCTTAACTTGCTGCTGTACAATGCGTGCCGCTCATCACAGCAGCAAAAGCGCGTGGCTATTGACGTGACGACGTATGAAAGCCCGGATACCGGCAAAGGCAAAGAGGCCCACGAGGATATTACGCGCTTTGTTCACATTGCCGTTAGAGACAGCGGCGAAGGGATTGCTACGGATGATCAGGCCAGGGTTTTTGACCCACAATATCTGGCCGACCACCCGCTGATTGCCGGAGTAGGCGATACCGGTCCGGGGTTGGCCATGGCTTATACATTGGCCCAAAATTACGGAGGGCGCATGTGGGTCGAAAGCCAGTCGGGTCAGGGCAGCATCTTTTCGGTACTCTTTCCGCTCAGCCGGCCAGCTACGGATGAGGAATATGAGCCAGACTTGCCAGGCCATAACGGGCACCATGAATCATGAGTGACCAGCCGCTGACCTCACAATGGCGCACAAACGCGCTCATAACTTCGGCCGTATTTCTGGCGGTCTTGTTGGCGCTCATGCTGGCCCAGACAGACCAGCTTTTTTTGCGTCCGCTACCCTTGCCCGCTACCGTGCCCGTTGCCGTTGTGGTAGATACGGTTACGCCCGAGCTGGTTGCCTTGCCCAGTGCCACCAGCACCGCTCTGCCAGCTTCACCTACCCTTACTCCCGCAGTCACATTGGCAGCAACGGCCGTTGCTGTCCAGGCTATCTGCCCTGACATACCCTCAGGCTGGGTAGCTTATACCATCCGGCCAGGTGATACGCTGGCCCGTCTGGCCCTCAACTCCGGGGCGACCATTAGTGAGTTACGCCAGGCAAACTGTCTCGATTCGCACTTGCTGCTGGTGGGTATGACCCTCTATTTACCAACGGCACCGCCCCAGCGTCCCGTCTGCGGCCCACCCGGTCACTGGACACGCTATCTGGTACAGGCCGGGGATACAAAGTATAGTCTGGCCCGCACCTACAGAACAACGATTTATGCTATCGATCTGGCCAACTGTTTTCGGCCTTTGTTAGCGGGCAGCTATATTTTTCTGCCGCCGCTGGCCGCTACGGCAACGCCACTACCCACTGCTACAACAGCGGCTACAGCTACTGCACCGGCTACGGCTACGGCCACGGCCACCACCACGGTTACGCCAACGGTCACCCCAACCATGACGGCTTCGCCCACCATTCCCAGCACCATCACACCAACCAATACGGCTACAGCGACCGCCACCCAAACGGCCGTGCCTACAGTCACAGCCACACCAACCGTATCGCCAACCAATACGCCAACGCCATCGGTTACACCGACCGTCTCTGCCACACCAACAGCGACCCCGACGCCGACAACGACGCCCATTGTCGTCACCCCCTCGGCCACCCCGTCACCCACGGCCACAGCGCCGCCATCGCCTGCGCCAACTGAAACCAGCGAGCCGACCGCTACCTTTGCAACCACCGCTAGCCCAACGCCCGATTAACGAAAGTTGGAGATGATCGCGGCTGTGCTATAATTCCAGGCTGGTTTACAAAAAGCATAGTGCGTAGTTCGTAGTGCGTAACGGCCAGGGCCATGCTACGCACTACGAACTGCGCACTATTTGAATCCATCAACGACTAAGTTTTATGAACGACACCGAAGAACTGCGCCAGGCGATTCTGGCCCAGGTAGCTGAATATTACGAGCGGGTCCATGCCGAACGGCCGTTTACCCCCGGTGAAACGCGCGTCAACTACGCCGGCCGCGTCTTTGACGCCACCGAAATGCAAAACATGGTCAGCGCCACCCTCGACTTCTGGCTGACGGCCGGCCCCTACGCCCAACAGTTCGAGAAAAAACTGGGCGATTTCCTGGGCGTGCGTGAGGTCATTCCCGTCAATTCCGGCTCTTCGGCCAACCTGGTGGCCGTCACCACCCTCTGCTCGCCCCAGTTGAGCAACCCCTTACGGCCGGGTGATGAGGTGATCGTACCCGCTGCCAGCTTCCCTACGACCGTCAGTCCCATCATCCAAAACCGGCTCATCCCCGTTTTTATCGACAGCCAGTTGGGTAACTACAACCTGGACGTGGATCAGTTGGAAACGGCCGTTTCTGACCGCACTCGCGCCCTCTTCTTCGCCCATACCCTGGGCAACCCGGCCGACATGGACAAGGTGATGGCCTTCGTCAAGAAACACAATCTCTATCTGCTGGAAGACACCTGCGACGCGCTCGGCTCTACCTGGGATGGTAAAATGTTGGGCACGTTCGGTCAGATGGCCACCCTCAGCTTCTACCCCGCCCACCACATCACCATGGGCGAAGGGGGTGCGGTCTACACCAACAGCCGCCGCCTGGCCAAAATCGGCCGGGCCATTCGCGACTGGGGCCGCGACTGCTGGTGCGGCTACGATAACCCGGTGAATGGCAAATGCGGCCGTCGCTTTGAGCGGGAAGTGCCCGGCATTCCCGGCTATTACGACCACCGTTACTTTTACACCGAAATCGGCTACAATCTGAAGACAACCGACCCCCAACTGGCGATGGGCATTGCCCAGTTGGACAAAGCCCCCGCCTTCATCGAACGGCGCAAGCACAATTTCCATTACCTCTATAAAGGCCTCAAACAGTTCGAAGAGTACCTGATGCTGCCCACCTGGCACGAGAAGGCCGACCCTTCCTGGTTTGCCTTTCCCATGCTGGTCCGACCGGATGCGCCTTTTATGCGCCACGAACTGACCCGCTTCCTGGAGTACAACCAGGTAGAAACGCGCCTGATTTTTGCCGGCAATATCCTGAAGCAGCCCGGCTATCGCCACATCGAGCACCGCGTGATTGGCGATTTGCCCATCGCCGATGAAATCATGCGCGGGGCTTTCTTCGTTGGTGTCTACCCCGGCCTCGACGATGCCCGCCTGGATTATATGATTGAGATGTTTGAGAAGTTTTTCAAAAAGGCAAAGTGGCGCAGTGGCGAGGTGGCGAAGTAACTTCGCCACCTCGCCACTCTGCCACTCCGCAACCATTATGTTACAATTATCCGTCATTATTTGCTGTTATAACGAGAAAGATACCATTGCTGACGTGATCGGCCGTACTCAGGCGGTTGATTTGGGGCCTGGCTGGACGCGAGAAATTATTGTGGTGGACAATTTCTCGACCGACGGCACCCGCGAGATTTTGCAGCAAGTTGACAACCCGGAGATTAGGGTCATTTTCCACGAGCGCAATATGGGCAAAGGGATGTCTATTCGTACCGGCATTGCCCACATGAGCGGCGACTATATGCTGATTCAGGATGCCGATGCGGAATATGATCCGGCTGAACACGCGCGTTTTTGCCGCAAGGCAGCCGAGACGAAAGCAGCCGCTATTTTTGGCTCGCGGGTATTAGGTGGGCAGGTGAAGTATGAGTATGCCCATGCGTATCTGGGGGTGCGGCTGTTAACGGCCGTTACCAACCTCCTCTTTGGCGGCAACCTGACCGACGTGGCCACCGCCACCAAAATGGTCCGGGGCGACGTGGTCAAATCGCTCAACCTGACCACCACCGACTTTAACCTGGATTTTGAGCTACCCAACAAAATCCTGCTGGCTGGCCACGACATCCTGGAAATTCCCATCAGCTATAACCCGCGCACCTACGCCGAGGGCAAAAAGATCACCAGCCGCGACGGTATCAAAGCCTTGCTCGTTATGCTGCGGGATCGGTTGGGGTTAACGACCGTTTTCAAAAAAGAGGTGGGGGCGGTACGGCCGTCGGCCAACGAAGTACAGATCACGGAATAATGACCGAGGACCGAAGACCGAAGACGGAGCAGACGACATTCGTCCTTCGTCGTCGGTCGTCCGTCTTGTGAAGGATTCAATTGATGAAAATTGTAGTAACAGGCTCCATCGCCTACGATTACTTAATGTTTTTCCCCGGTAAATTTACCGACTCACTTATTGCCGATCAGTTGGAGAGCGTCAGCCTCAGCTTCCTGGTAGACTCACTCAAACGGCAGCGCGGCGGCACCGCCCCCAACATCGCCTACACCCTGGCCCTCCTGGGCGGCAATCCCACCATTATGGCCACCGCCGGTCAGGATTTTGGCGACTACCGCGCCTGGCTGGAAGAACAGGGGGTGGACACGTCGGCCATCATCGAGATTGAGGATGATTACTGCGCCTCCTTCTTTGTCAACACCGACCAGGACCACAACCAGATTGCCAGCTTTTACACCGGGGCTATGGCCCACGCCGGCCGCCTCAGCTTTGCCCAACACGCGGCCGACACCGACCTGGCTATCATTTCGCCCAACGACCCCACCGCCATGCGCAACCATGCTCAGGAATGCAAAGAGCGAGGCATTCGCTACATTTACGACCCCAGCCAGCAGGCGGCCCGCATTTCGGGCGACGATTTGCGCCACGGGCTGGAAGGCTGCTATCTGCTCACCGTCAATGAGTATGAATTCCGCCTCATTCAGGAAAAAACGGGCCTGTCGCCTGAGCAAATCCTGGACCGCGTGGGCGGCCTGCTTGTCACCAGAGGGGCCAAAGGCTCCACCCTGATCGTGGACGGCACAGAATATGAGATTCCCTCGGCCGCGTCGGAGCAGGTGGTGGAGCCAACGGGCGCGGGCGACGCCTACCGGGCCGGCCTGATGCGCGGCATCCAGCTGGGCCTACCCTGGCCCGTCGCCGGCCGCATGGGGGCACTGGCCGCCACCTACGTGTTAGAACAGGTTGGTACCCAAAACCACCACTTTACCATTGCCAGCTTCATCGCCCGCTACCGCCAAACCTTCGGCGACGATGAGGCGTTGCGCGAATTGTTAGATTAAAAAGCAGGAACGCAAAAAGCAGGAACGCGGAGGTACACAGAGGACCACGGAGTTTCACGGAGAAAGACAAGGAAAATGCTTTTCTCTGCGTACCTCTGCGGTCCTCCGCGAATCTCCGCGTTCCAAAATATTAAGGAGATTTTTTAGCATGGATTTTGATATTAAGAATGTTGATCTGGCGCCGGGTGGCCGCCATCGGATTGAGTGGGCCGAGCAGGAAATGCCCGTGCTGCGCGGTGTACAAGGACAATTTAAGAACGAACGGCCGTTTGCCGGGCTGCGCATTAGCGGCTGTATGCACGTCACCACCGAGACGGCCAATCTGGTCATTTCACTGCAAGCAGGCGGGGCCGATGTGGTCTTGTGCGCCAGCAACCCGCTCAGCACCCAGGACGACGTGGCCGCCTCACTGGTCAGCCATTTCGAGATTCCGGTCTTCGCCATCAAAGGCGAAGACAACGACACCTACCACAAGCATATCCAGGCGGTCATCGACCACAAGCCCCACATCATCATGGACGACGGCTCCGACGTGACCAGCACCATCCACAAACATCGCCGCGACGTAATGGACAACATCATCGGCGGTACCGAAGAGACGACCACTGGCATCATTCGCCTGCGGGCCATGGCCAAAGACGGTGCATTGGAATTCCCCATGATGGCCGTCAATGACGCCCTGACCAAGCACCTGTTTGACAACCGCTACGGCACGGGCCAATCGACCATGGACGGCATTGTTCGGGCCACCAACTATCTGATCGCCGGTAAGGTGGTCGTGGTGGCCGGTTATGGCTGGTGCAGCCGCGGTATCGCCATGCGGGCCAAAGGGCTGGGGGCCAACGTCATCGTCACCGAAATTGATTACGTCAAAGCCCTGGAAGCGGTCATGGACGGCTTCCGCGTCATGCCGATGGTTGAGGCGGCCCCGATTGGCGATATTTTTGTCAGCGCCACGGGTAATATCAACGTCTTTGACCGCCACCATTTTGAAGTCATGAAAGATGGCGCGCTGCTGGCTAACTCCGGCCACTTTGACGTGGAAGTGAACAAGAAAGCCCTCTACGAAATGGCCGGTGATCCCAAGCGCGTACGGCCGTTTGTAGACCAATTTACGCTGAAAGACGGCCGTAAACTCAACCTGCTGGGCGAAGGCCGCCTGATCAACCTGGCCGCCGCCGAAGGCCATCCTGCCTCGGTGATGGACATGAGCTTTGCCGGGCAAGCCCTGGCCGCCAAATACCTCAAGGACCACCAGGGCCAACTGGAAAACCGGGTCTACACCATGCCCGCCGAAGTGGACCAGACCATCGCCCGCATTAAGCTGGACGCCATGGGCATCGACATCGACCAGCTCACCGAGCGCCAGCGTGAGTACCTGGATTCCTGGGAAGAAGGAACTTAAGCGTGAAACGTGATGCGTGATAGGCTTCACAAAGACATCACGCATCACGTTTCACGTTTCACCACGATGCACTCCCCCCTGGACCGCGATCTGGCCAGGCGCATTGGCCCGGTCAAAGCGGCGCGACTCTACTCCAATATTGTCAGCCCCCCGGTGATGTTTGCCGTGCTGGGGCTGATTTTGGCTTTGACGGCGCTGCCCAACTGGCAGGGCTGGGCCTGGGCGGCCATCTACGGCTTTTTTATCTCGCTGCTGCCGATTTTGTTTGTGCTGTACCTGCTGCGCCGGGGCATCATCAGCGAACTGCACATGAGCGACACGCGTGAGCGGCACCTGCCCTACATTTCGGCCGTTTTGTCTGCCCTCTTTGCTTATGGTTTGGTACAATGGCTCAATGGGCCACCGCTGCTGGCCTGTCTGACCCTCTTTAACACGATTGAACTGGCCGCTCTGGGCGCGATCAACGTCTTTTGGCTGATTAGTTTGCACAGTACGGCCGTTGCCGCTGTCACTATCATTGTGGGATTGGTCTACGGGTGGGGTTATGCCCTGCTGCTAATCCCGCTGGTCCTAAGCGTCTGCTACGTGCGCCTCTACCTGCGCCGCCACACGCTGGGCCAGGTGCTGGCCGGGCTGGGGCTGGGCGTGGCCTCCGTCCTCAGCCTGACGCTCATCGGCTGCTGGTAAAGATAACAAAAAAGCTAACGCAGAGACGCGGAGACGCAGAGAAATGTTTGTTATCTCCGCGCCTCTGCGCCTCTGCGTCAATTTTTTACGGAGAAGCTATGTTTGAACAAGACCGCGTCATTGTGCGTTTGCAACAGTATCTCATGCGGGATGAGTCGGTGGTGGCCTGCTTTTTGAGCGGCTCATTTGGCCGGCGCACGGCCGATGATTACTCTGACCTGGACGTGGCGTTGGTCTTTGGCAGCGACAACCAGCGGGAAACGGCCTGGTCACGCCGCCGCCAGATTGTCGAGGAAGCCATGCCTTACGTACCGGCCAAATCGTTTGACGCTGACCATATACGGCCGTTCTTCCACATCGCTCTCTACAGCAACGGAGCCAAAGTCGATTACCGCTTCGAGACCCAGGCCGAACTCCAGCCCGGCTTTTGGGACAAAGATATCCGCATCCTCAAAGACACGCCCGACAAATGGGCCGAGCAGTTCCAGGCGTCCGCAGCCTACGCGCCGCTGGTCCAGCCCCGCCTCAGCAGCGAAGAACTGAAGCAGTTGGACGACCGCTTCTGGGTGCTGTTCATGGACGTCTTTCGGCTGCTGCTGCGCGGCGACAGCGACAAGCCGTTCACCATTTACCTGGAACTGCTCCACTTTACGCTGCCGCCCCTGCTCCATGTCCTGCCGCCCGAAGACCCCACCCGTACCCCGTTGCAGCAGGCCTATTTTGGCCAGGATACGGCCGTTACCCGCCAACATCTGGCCCAACTGTTAGAACATTACGTGGCGGCGCGAACGGCCGTTATTCGCCGCCTCAGCCTCGCCTTTACCGTCAACAGCGCCTTTGAGAACCAGATTCGGCAACTGGTCAATAAGAAGGCGTGATACGTATTGCGTATTGCGTAGTGCGTAGTGCGTAATAAACCGGCGCTACGAACTACGCACTACGCACTAAAAAACTATGCGACTCGTAACCCTCGCCACCTGTAATCTGAACCAATGGGCCTTAGATTTTGAAGGCAACCTGGCCCGTATAGCCACCTCCATCCGGCAGGCCAAAGCGCTGGGCGCACGCTACCGGCTCGGCCCGGAACTGGAAATCAGCGGCTACGGCTGTGAGGACCATTTCCTGGAGGCCGACACGCTGCGCCACGCCTGGGAAGCGCTGGCCCACCTGCTCGACGGCGACCTGACCGACGACATTTTGTGTGACGTGGGGCTGCCGGTGATGCACCAGGGAGTGCGCTATAACTGCCGCGCCCTACTGCTCAACCGGCAAATCCTGCTGCTGCGTCCCAAGATGGCCCTGGCCGACGACGGCAACTATCGGGAATCACGCTGGTTTACCGCCTGGCACCAACGGCGTACCCTGACCAGCCACCACCTGCCCCGCGCCATCCAGGCCCTCACCGGCCAGCAGACGGTCCCCTTTGGCGACGGCGCCCTCGATTTGCGCGATACTGTCGTCGGCTGCGAAATCTGCGAGGAACTGTTCACGCCCGACAGCCCTCACATCACCCATTACCTGGACGGTGTGGAGATTATCGGCAACGGCTCCAGCTCCCACCACGAGTTACGCAAACTGCACAAGCGAATTGACCTGATGCAGACGGCCACGGAGAAGAACGGCGGCATTTACGTCTACGCCAACCAGCAGGGATGTGACGGCGGGCGGCTCTATTTTGACGGCTGCGCCATGATTGCCAGCAACGGCCGTTTTCTGGCCCAGGGTTCCCAATTTTCGCCCAAAGATGTGGAGGTGATTGTAGCCACCGTTGACCTGGACGAGGTGCGCTCTTTCCGCGGGGCCTTTGTCAGCCGCATGATCCAGGCCAGCCGTACGCCCCGCCTGCCCCGCGTCCCCGTTGATTTTGCCCTCAGCGATCCCGAAACGAGTTTGTCGCCCACGCCAGCCGTGCCCATCCGCACCCACACGCCCGAAGAGGAAATCGCCCACGGCCCGGCCTGCTGGTTGTGGGATTATTTGCGCCGGTCGGGCACGGGCGGCTTTTTCCTGCCGCTGTCGGGCGGGGCTGACAGTTCGGCCGTGGCCACGCTGGTTGGCTCGATGTGCCAACTGGTGGTGCGCGAAGCCCAGGCGGGCAACCAGGACGTCCTGGCCGACCTGCGCCGCCTGCTGGGACAACCGCCCGACAGCCAGGCAGTGCCCGACGACCCGCGCCAGTTGGCCCACCACCTGTTCCACACCTGCTACATGGCGACCGAAAACAGTTCGACGGAATCGCGGCAGCGGGCCAAAAAGCTGGCCTCGGAGATTGGGGCTTATCATCTGGATTTGGACATGGATACGGCCGTGACCGCTCTCGTCGCCATTTTCACCCGCCTGACAGGCAAAGAGCCGGCCTACAAGGTCCACGGCGGCACGGAAACGGAGAATGTGGCTCTGCAAAACGTGCAGGCCCGGCTGCGGATGGTCCTGGCCTATTTGCTGGCCCAACTGCTGCCCTGGGTGCGCGGTCGGCAGACGGCGCTGCTGGTTCTGGGCACCTCCAACGTGGATGAAAGTTTGCGCGGTTACGTGACCAAGTATGACGCCAGCAGCGCCGACATCAACCCTATCGGCTCGATCAGCAAAACCGACCTGCGCCGCTTTTTAGCCTGGGCGGCCGACCATCTGGGTTATGCCACGCTGCATGAGGTGGTAGCGGCGGCCCCGACTGCTGAACTGGAACCGATTACGGCCGTTTACCGCCAGACCGACGAGGCGGATATGGGGATGACGTATGAGGAGTTGAGCCGATTCGGCCGTTTACGCAAAATCCACCGCTGCGGCCCCGTCAGTATGTTCGAGACGCTGGTGCGCGAATGGGACCACCTGCCCCCGCGTGAGGTGGCCAACAAGGTCAAACATTTCTTCCGCCATTACGCCATCAACCGGCACAAGATGACCGTCCTGACCCCCAGCTACCACGCCGAATCCTATTCGCCCGACGACAACCGCTTCGACCTGCGCCAGTTCCTCTACAACGCCCGCTGGAGCTGGCAGTTCCGCCAGATTGATGGGCTGGTGACAAAGTATGAAAACCGAAGAGTGAAGGATGAGGGATAGAATGTAATGGCACGCAATGACCTTAAACTATTATACCAGAAACTGTTGAAGTCAGAGTTTGACTTTGTGCCTATTGGAGAGCATTCACTCCAAGCACTCTATAATATTGTTCAGAACCGGTTTCCAACATTATGCGACGACGACTACTTGTGTCGTACCAACTGTAAAAGTGGCAACAATAGCCCTGAATGGCAGCACGTTGTTAGAAAAGCACTCTATGAAATGCAGCGAAGGCAATCAACCAAAGCTATCACTGGCTCACAAAGGGGATATTGGTTGTTTACGGGGTCTCATTTGTCACCGGTGGCCAGTGATATAGTCGAAGTGCCGTCAGAACGTGTGGCCACTACCACTTACCGGATTGTTCGTGACACTGCTCTCTCAAAGCGACTAAAGCTTCTTCATGGCAATCAATGTCAGATTTGCGGGCAGTCAATTCCATTGCCAAATGACCAGACTTACTCAGAAGCGCATCATATAAGACCTTTAGGAGAGCCTCATAACGGACCGGACGTGGAAGAGAACATCTTGATTCTATGTCCAAACCATCATGCCATGTATGACTATGGCAGCATAAGGCTTGACCTTAGAAAACTTAACAATCATCCGGACCACAGAATAGATCAGGAATTTATCAACTACCATAACACCATTATTGCCAGTGCGTGATTTTTACTGCTGTAGGAAATACGGCCGTTTCACCCCAAGAAATCCTACACGCCCGGCAGCTTACGCCGGGGTGAGAACAACAGATTTGGAGATAAAACAGATTGATTGTAAGCCAAAAAATCTATTCCTTCCCCCCAATCACCTGTACTCTTTTGCACTTGCACCTGGGTGAGTACGACGGCGCGAGAACAAATATGATATAATTGGGCCAGGTGATGCTTATGGACATAACAACATTTTCCAAAAACGAACAAGAATTGCTAAAGGTTGTACGCCGCTTGCCGGCCGAGCGTGTTTCGCAACTGGTCGAGTTTGCCGAATTTTTAGAATTCCAGATGCGGCGACAAGCCGAAGAAGATTGGTCAGCAGAAGATGACAATGACGAAATGGATACGGCCGATGCCAAATGGGAAGCCCTGTTCGCCTCTGAAGAATCCCAACAACTGCTTGAAAAAATGGCTGATGAAGCCTGGGCGCAAATTCAGGCCGGCCAGGCCAGACCAATGGTGTTCACTGAAGATGGGGAAATCGTGCCCGGATGAGGTCAGCCACCCTGCCACAATTTTGGAACTTGTATCACCAGTTGCCAAAAAACGTTCAACACCAGGCAAACAACGCTTATCAACTATGGCTGCAAAATCCCCGAATGCCGGGCTTGCAGTTTAAGCGAGTCAGTCCAACGCGACCTGTTTACTCCGTTCGTGTTGGCATTACCTATCGTGCTTTGGGCTTGCTGCATGAAGACACCGTAACTTGGTTTTGGATTGGTCATCATGACGAATATGAGCGACTGCTCAAACAATTGCAGTAATTAGAGCCGCCTGAAATTATACGGCCGTTTCCCCCCCAAGAGATCCCACACGCCCGACAACCTACGCTGGAGTCAGTAAAGCAAAATGAACATCACCATCAGACGTACCGAACCCGACGATTACAAGGCTGTCTGGCAAGTTTACGCCGGACCGCGGGCCGTCTGGGGCACATTACAGGTCCCCTTTCCCTCGATGGCGCAGTGGCGCAAGAAATTGGCTGAGCCGCCGCCCGGTCTGTTCAGCCTGGTAGCCTGCGTAGAAAACGATGAAATCGTCGGTGAAGCCAGCCTGCGTACCTTCCCCAACGCCCTGCGCCGCCGCCACGTGGGGGCTATCGGCATGGCCGTGCGTGACGATTGGCACGGCAAAGGCGTAGGCACGGCGCTGATGCAGGCCATCGTAGACCTGGCCGACAACTGGTTCAACCTGACGCGGCTGGAGCTAGAGGTTTACACTGACAACGAAACGGCCGTTCATCTTTACAAAAAGTTTGGCTTCCAGATTGAGGGTACGCTGGTGGATTTCGCCTTTCGTGACGGACAGTATGTGGGTGCCTACACCATGGCCCGTTTGCGGCGGGGATGATTGGTGAAGGCTTGAATAAATCCGCTCCTTAAATAGGACGGAAGACGGAGGACAGAAGACGGAGGAATCCCCGCACTCGTCCATCGTCGGTCATCGGTCGTCCGTCGTTTTCTCTGCTGTTCTCACAACTGGGAGCGGGCTTTGAGAGCCAGGTAGCGATTGATGACGGCCAACGACAACTGGTTGGCCGGTACGTCCAGCGTCAGCACACCCCGCCGGCCGAGCTGCTCTAGCGTCAGTTGGCGCTCGTCCAACAGTTGGGCGGCCGCGGCCCTCTGGTAGACCGCAGCCGAATCGGCCGGAATCTGGCGGGAAGCAGCCACCACATCCGGGTCGCTAATGGTAACGACCAGAGGCAGGCTTCGTTTGGCCAGGGGGGTTACGCTCTCAATCAGACTGCTCAAGCCCGCGCCGCCGCTAATGTCGGTAAAAATAAGAATGAGGGATCGTTTGCGCTGCTTGTGGGCCAGGTAGGTGAGGGCACGGCCGTAATCAGGCTCAACCGGCTGGGCATCAACAGCATAAAGCATCTCCAACATGCGGTAAAACTGGCCGCGACCCTGCTTGGGCGCCAGAAAGCGGTCCACGTCGGCGGCAAAGCTCATCATGCCCACCTTGTCCCCCTTGCCACTGGCTACGTAGCTCAGCAGCAGCACGGCATTGACGGCATAATCCAGCTTGGCCATTTGCTGGACGGGGCTTTGCATCATGCGGCCGCAGTCGAGAATGGCAATGACGTTCTGGCTGCGCTCGGTCTGGTATTCGATGGTGATGGGACGATGGCGGCGGGCGGTCGCTTTCCAGTTGATGCGCCGGTATTCGTCATCGGGGGTATATTCGCGCAGCCGTTCAAACTCGGTACCTTCGCCAAACTGGCGGGCGCTGCGCAGACCCAGTTCTTGCAGCCGGTTGCGGCGCAGCATCAGGTCATAGCGGCGCACGTCGATCAGGTTGGGGTAGACTTTGACGGGAACGGCCGTAGCCACCTTCCCCTGCCGCACCACCAACCCCAGCGGCCCTAACCAGCGCAAACTGGTATCGCCAAACCGGTAATCCCCCCGGCGGCGGGGGCGCACATGATAGCTGCCGCTCCAAGTCTGGCGCGGCGAGGCGGCCCCGGTCAGAATGCGCTGCTCAATTTCAAACGCTTCGGGTGGTTCGTCGCGGACCCAGAAAACGGCCGTTCTCAGCCCCCGATTCCGCACCACCACCTGGATCAAATTCTCAGCCCCCAGGCTCAGGCGGTTGTCGTGAATGCGCCTTACTTCAAAACGGCTCACCGGCTGCGCCAGGGAATAATCCAGCCCCAACACCAGCAGCGCCAACACAAAATAAGCCAGCGCCACCCAGGCCAGCAGCGGCAGCCAGGTAGCCAGCGCCAAAATCGGTGCCGTCAGCAGCAGTAATAAGAGTCCTCGCGTCGTTAGATGCACGACAGATAATTACCTTTTCGCCAATATCCGGCACCAAATATTCGAATACGTTCTTCTCGATAAGTGAACCGCACCGTCAAAATGCCATCCCCTACTTTGCCCAAGCAAAAGAACCGCTCCTCAGATTCCGTACTATGGGTCACATCTGCCAGAATCACACGATTGGGATCGGCAAAAGCATACTGTGCCACCGCAAAAGATACGCCTACTGCTTTAACGCGGCACCTCAACTTGTTGCAATAGACGACGAATAACGGCGTCGGCATCCAGCCCTTCAATTTCCGCTTCCGGCTTGAGCAGGATGCGGTGACGGTAAACGGCCGGGGTCACGTACTTCACGTCATCCGGCGTGACGTAATCGCGGCCCTGGATGGCGGCGAAGGTTTTAGCCGCCAGAAGGGAATGGGTGGCGGCTCGCATACTGCCGCCCAGCGTCAGGTCGGGTGAGCGACGCGAGGCGGCAGCAATCTGGGCCACGTAGGTCAGAATCCCTTCTTCGACGACCACATCGTTGACCAGGCGGCGCAATTGTACAACCTGTTCGGCTGTTATCACCGGCTCTATGCCCGACTCTTCCAGCCTGTGGGGGTCAAAGCCCTGATGGAAGCGGCGCAGTACCTCGACCTCGACCTCTAGCGGCGAGTAAGGGACCAACACCTTAAAAAGAAAGCGGTCCAGTTGGGCTTCGGGCAGGGGGTAGGTGCCCTCATACTCAATCGGATTTTGGGTAGCGATGACCATAAATGGCGGTGTAAGGATGTGGTGTTCCCCCTCGAGATTGACCTGTTTTTCTTCCATTGCTTCCAGCAGGGCAGATTGGGTCTTGGCCGGGGCGCGGTTGATTTCGTCGGCCAGCAGCAGTTGGGTGAAGATGGGGCCGCGCCGCAGGTAGAACTGGCTGCTCTGCATGTCAAAGACGCTGGTTCCCAGAATATCGGAAGGCATCAGGTCGGGGGTGAACTGGATGCGGGTAAACTTTGCCTGCACCAGGTGGGCCAGCGTCTTGGCCATGAGCGTTTTGGCCGTGCCGGGTACGCCTTCCAGCAGCACGTGGCCGCCGGTAATCAGAGCGATGGCCAACAGCTCAAACGGCTCGTCCAGGCCGACAATGACCTTATTGGCCTCCTGGCGCATTTTTTGGAAAACGGTTTGTAGTTGGGCTGGTTGCATAGGTTATCCTCGTGTTTGTTGTAATTTTATGGCGTGAAGCGTGAAGCGTGAAGCGTGATCGCCAAACCTTCACGCATCACGTTTCACCTTCTGTCCAGCGGGCCACGGCCGTTGCTAATCTTACCAACTCTGCTTCTGTGAGGCGAGGCTGGGAAAGCTGGTTGAGCAACCGGAGCAGCGCGTCGGCGTCCAGATTGGGGTCGTAGGCGACCAACTGCTCAACAAATTCGGCGTGGGGCAGGTTGGGGTTAAGCCGGTAGCGGCGGGCCAGATGGCGCTTGAGCCGCTGCTGATAATCGTGGGCCACGGCCTGGGTATGACCGGCGCGGCGGCTGAGATTGGCAATGGCCGTAATGTATTCCAGCGGGGCGCGGCGGCGGGTGGTGTCGGGCAGAGGCACGGGTGGGCCAAACGGCCGTCCCCGCAGCAGCAACCCCATAAACAAAACAGCGGCAAAGAGCAGAATCGCCTGCCCCAATGGCGTCTGGCGCAGCCAATCGTTGAGGTCGGTAATGGTCGCTTCCTGGGGCCGGATGCCACGATGCCAATCGTCAAACCAGATACGACCGGTAGGGCCAATCAGGCTGACCAGATTTTGCACCAGTTCGGCGCTGCCCCGCTGCTGCAAGCCCTCGTTGGTGAATATGGTTGCGTCGGCCACCAGCCAGACCTGCCCCTCACCCAGCGGGCGGGAGAGAATGACGGGGCGGCCGTTTACCACTCCTTCTACCACAAAATCAACCACTTCGGTATGCAAATAGGGTGCGGCCGGCCAGGTGGGCGGCTCGGTCAGGGGTGGTGACTGCCAGCGGGGGGTGGTGGGGTGGAATTCGGCCGTTTCGGGCACGGCCCGAATGCGCCGTTCGGCCTCGAAATAAACCAGGGCACTTTGCGTAGACCAGGACCGGCCGGCAAGCAGCAAAATGCCGCCGGCCTCGACCCACTCTTCTAACAGGCGCAGTTCCCCGTCTTGCGGGGGGAGCGGCGGTTCTAGCAACAGAACCATGTCAGCTTCGTCGGGAATGGTGTACAAGGCCTGGCTCTGGTTGTCAGGCGTGTAACCCAGCTCACTGAGCCAGAGATAGAGGGCGCGGCTGCCGTCTGGCTGGTTAGAAAAGCTGGTAAGCGGCGGTAGTTGCTGCTGGCGCTGCTCTTGCATGACCGTAAAAACAACCAGGGCCAGCAAAATGGCAAAAAGGCCGACGGCCAGCCATTGGTCGCGGGACAGTCTGCTCACGGCCGGCCTCCTTTTTGCTGTTTGAGGGATTGTACCTGGTCGGCAAAACGGCCGTATTCCCCTTCGCTCAACGGCTGATACCCATACCAAACCCGGTCAAACACATCCACCACATCCTGCAAAATAGCGGCCAGATCAGGCCGGTGAGCCAGCCGGCTCAAATATTCCCGATTCGTCAGGGCGCGATCATAGCGCAGCAGGTCACGCTCTTCGAGCAGGAGCAGGGTAGAGAGGTAGAGGTAACGGACTGCCTGCCGATAATCTCCCAGACCAGACGATTCTTGGGCACGTTGCCAGGCGGCATCGGCCGTTATGTTGTCCAGATGGGGATCATCGCCCAGGTTAAAGCGGGCCTCCGCTGCAAAGTCGGCCCGCAGACGGCGCAGCACGTAGAGCAAGACCAGCAGAATCAGGAAGGCAGTCGTTACCAGCACCATCAATTGTACCCAGCCAGCCGCCATTGTGTTGGGGGCGATCCGGCTGACCTGTTCCCAAAACCAGAGCTGCACCCTTTCCCAGATGCGCTGCCACCAGGTTGGTTCGGCCACCTCGTAGCGAAATTCAGGACGGTCAAGGATAGCTTGCAGCGTCTGCCGGTCTAGCGCGTCAACCAGGGCCGGCGGCCACTGTTCACGGCTGTCTAACTGCTGGCGCAGGGTAGCGGCAATCAAGTCGGGGTCGCTGTCCATATCGGCCAGCAGCAGTTGCAGATGGGCCTGACTAACGGGGATTATCTGGCCATCGGGGAGAGAAACGGCCGTTAGTTCATCTAGCTGCTCAATCAGGTCAGCTCGTACATCGGCCTGCTCGTCCGCGGGTAGAGCAGCCAGGCCTTCCACCTGGGGCAGCAAATCGCTCAGAGCGGCCCAATAGTCGTCAACGGAGAGGGGTGATTGGGCCTGAACGAAACCCAACGGCCAGATGAGGAGGAGGCCCAACAACAACCAGGCAATACCCAGCCCTCGCGGAGGATACGGCCGTTTCTGCCTAAAACCCATCACCAAACCTAACGCGCTTGATTGTCAGGCTCATGATAACAACGCCAGGCCGCCAAACACCAGCAGCATAAAGAGACCCACAAGCAGAATATACAAGACAACCAGGCCTACAGATATGGCGATGAAATTGATCCATTCGTCGCGGGTGGGCGTCAGACTTTGGGGCGGGGCAGGCACGTTGGTTAAATGGGCCGTCAGGGTTGGGGGGGAAACGGCCGTTTTTTCTTCTTCCCCCGCTGGCTCAGCCCGGCTGGCCGCCAGCAGCGCCAGGTCTAGCCCTTCCGTTCGCACGCGAATATCAAAATAAAGCAGGGCGACACAGGCGGTATAAAGCGGCAAATACAAAATATTCAGCAGCACTGAACTGACCGACTGCACCACATTCTGCGCTATCAGACCCAGGTCAGAATCCAGCAAGGGCAAAACCAGAGATGAAGCCAGCAAACTGGGGCCAGTGACAATGATTTGAGACAAGAGGGAAAGCAGCAGCATAAAGCCCAACAGCCACCAGAAGCGACGCCGGGCCAACTGCCAGGCCCGCCCAATGGCGTCAACCCCAGATCCCCGCTCCAGGACCACCACCGGCACGATCAATGGTACGGCCACCACCGCTCCAAAAATCATGATGCCCGGACCGGTTAGCCAGCCGACACAGGGAATCAAGGTCCATATGAACAAGACAATACTCAGCACAAAGAGCAGGATAAAAGCAACCAAAAGCTGCCACCAGGCACTGCCGATGCGGCTAAAGGCTTCAATAATGGTTGTGGGCCGGCCGAGATAGGTGTCGCCAATTGCCTGGGTCATGGCGGCGGCCGCTACCTGCGTCAGCACCGCCCCCACCAAAACGCTGACCATCGACAACACACCCAATCCCAGAAACGATTCGATCTGCATATCCAGCGCCGCGCTTTCCATCCCCAGCGTAAACAGGGGAAAGGTTGCGCTGAAGATTAACATAGGGATTTGGGCCAGAGCCACAATACCCACGTATTGCACAAAGTTTTGGCGATACAGACGGACGGCCCGGTCAATAATCTGGCCCATGCCCAACGGTTTCAAATGCGCGGCCGGATTTGTTTCCATTGTTTCTCCCCGATTATTACGGATGATGGCCTTTCAAACTAAAATCTCGCAGACCCTGGTAGCTTAACCTTTGCATGAGCCGTAGTGTAGCATAAAACAGCCTTAGCAGAAAAGCGTACATACAACCTACTACGCCTCACTATTGATCACCAGAATCTCAGCCAATCCCCGCTGAAACGCCCTCTTGCCCCCTTGTGAGGGATGGCGCACCTTGACAAAATCTAGCCCCCAGCGACTGAGGGCGGTTTCCGCTTTGTTGCCCACAGCCACGATGGTTTGAATGGGAAAGAGGACCAACAATTGGGTCACAAACGGCTGTCCCAGCGCCAATTCACTGGTTTTAGGCGGGCGGTTGGATTGCGGCTGGCCGGGACGATGGGGGTGGAAAGGGAAAGCATTCCACAGGAGCGGCAACCGCTCAAAACGAGGCAGCGTTTGCCAGACAATAGTGGCACTGGCTTCGCGCCGTATGTGAGGCCATTCGGCGGGCAGCCGGTAGCCGTGCTGCGTACCGTAAAGACCCACCCCATCCAGGCCATGCTGCAAAATGTGGGGGCTGGAAAAGGGCACACCGGTGAGGCGACAGCCGCGGTAGCCAGGCGCTTCGGCCACTAACAGGCAGCGCGGCTGCCGGGCAATCATCTGGTCCAGGTAACGGCGCAGATTGTGGCGGCGGTCGTCGTTGGCCGGCCGGTCGTAGCTGTAGGGGTTGTAGACGTGGCGCGGCACGGCCGTTTGGGCCAATTGGTCTACGAACGTGTTGATGGACACAGGGCGTATTGCGTAGTGCGTAGTACGTAATAAGGCTACGCACTACGCACTACGATCTAGCTAGTAGCGCAAAATGGCCCCAATGTGGCCAATGCGGACCAGGTCGGGGTTGTCGCTAATGACTTCGACGTGGCCACCCTGGGCCATTGTCTGAGCCACGGCCGTATCAATCACGTCAGGAACGGCCGTCAATTCCGATTCAGGCAGCGGGCTTTTGGCCAGGTGAGCCACCACAAAACCAGAGTCGGGATGCAGATAACCCGGCGTACGAAAACCATCACTGATAATCAAGGTCTGCACTCGTTTTTCGGAAATAGCCTGCAACGTATCATCCAGGCCCACAACGGCATTGTGGCCGCCGGCCTCAGCACCCAACATTGTGGCCACCAGCTTCTTTTCACGCTCCTCATTGGCCTGCTGCAACAGCTTCAAGGCCCGCTGCCGCACCTCTCCTTCACCGGCCGTCATGTCGATAGGAAACGTACCGGCTATCCGACTTTGCCACTGCTTGGGCAACATCTCACGGAACTGGCTGACCGTTTCGGCCGTACCGCCCAGAAACAGGCGGCGAATCGACTTGCGGCTGAAGAAGATGGTAGCCGAGGCGGCGGCCGCCCGCAGGTTGTGTTGCACCCATTCCGCATCATGGCGACCACCACTATCACCGCCGCGCATACCGGTAGCGGCTGAACCGCCACCCCGCTTCGATTTGCGTATCTCTTCACCCATAAAGCCTTCCTGCTGCTGCAATTCGCCCAGATGGAAGTGGAAGAAACGGGCGCCCACCTGGTCTACCAGGGCCACGCCAAAGTGAGCATAATGGTCAAGCAAATGGGCCAATGGCTTGACATACGGTTTGTCGCCGGTACGAATACGGTTGCGGAAGGAAACGGCCGTGGGGAATGTCTCAAAAAAGTCGCCACCATTGCTGCAAAATACCACCAGCCCCGGCTGCGACCAATCATATTGATGCAGCAGGTACCGTTCAATAAAATCAGCATCCACTCTCAGGCCGTTCTCTACCTCACGTAAAAGGCCACGCGCCTGCTGCTTAATGGTGTCAATCGGCTGTTTGGCACCATCAGTGTCCAGGTAGAGGCTAACAACGGCCGACGGACCATCGTAAGATAATAATTGTTGCATATCTTCTTGGGTAAACATACTACCTCCTCTAGTGTTATAGTATGAACTGACCCTACCCCTGCCAGAACAAAAGCGGCAACGAAAAACGTTGCCTGCTTTTGTCATCTCTCTAATTGTATGAAAGAAGCATCATACTGGCAATGATGCGAATAGTTCAGTTCATGGTCGGGGGGCCAGAGTCAGGGGCAGGGTTAACTCTTCGCCATTACGCAGCACCGTCAACTCTATGGTATCCCCAACCTGCGTTTCAAAAACCAGATAGCTGATCAGCTCGGCCGAATCCGATAACGGCTGGCCATCGACGGCAATAATATAGTCACCACCGCTCCGAAAAGCCCCGCCGCCGCTACAACAGCCAATGATGCCCGCTTCTGCTGCTGGGGTGTTAGGCACAACCGTGGTTACGTAAATGCCGCTACCCGTTACGCCGACCTCCTCGCGCTGGTCTAATGTCAAGATTGGTGCCATGCTGATACCCATGAAGGGGTAAACATATTCGCCATGCTCAATCAACTCTGGCACAATGAGCTGAACCGCTCTGGAGGGAACCGAAAAGCCAACGCCGGTATTGGTGCCAGTGCGGGTTAGGATTGCGCTGTTAACACCCACAACTTCACCTTGTAAACTGAGTAGCGGCCCGCCGGAATTACCGGGGTTAATAGCCGCGTCGGTCTGAATTACCTGGGGTATAGAATAGCTACTGCCGCCATCAGCCGCACGCTGCGTAGGCAAGGTACGACCCAACCCGCTTATAACGCCCACCGACATAGAGCCGGCTTCGCCAAATGGGTTGCCAATAGCGACGACAAATTGACCCACTTCTACCGCATCAGAATCTCCTACGGGAATGGGGCGCACGTTGGCCGGTAGGTTGTCTACCTTAATAACAGCCAGGTCGCTGTCAGGATCGGCGCCAACAATAGTGGCCCGCAGCCGGTCGCCGTTGGCGAAGGCCACTTCCACTTGTTCGCCACCCTCTACGACATGGTTGTTGGTAACAATGTGGCCAGCCGAGTCATAGACAAAGCCGCTGCCGGTCCCCAACAAGGTGGTCAGGTTAGGGCCAAACGTTCCGTAAACAAAAATATGAACAACAGACGGGTTGAGTTCGCGGTACAGCTTGACCAGGGTTTGTTCCAGGTCTAAGTCAAGGGAAGTGACGGCTGGGGGCAAGGGTGCTTCGACTTCTGCCACATCATCGGCCGTTTCCACTTCTGGCGTTTCCACAATGACGGCTTCCGCCTCACTTACCTGTACCTGTGCTTGGGCTGCCGTCAGCGTGGCCACGGCGCTGCTCAGCAATTCTTCATCGCTGCTTCTGACTTCTTCAGGCCCGCCTAACGTCACGCTAGACAGTTGGCAAGCCAGTCCCGTCAGCATTATCAGGATTACAACGAACAACACCGAGTATCTGATTCGAGGTTTCGATTGATTTGTAGTCATTACATCTTCCTTACCATATTGGTCGCATACAATTTCAGTAAGGATTCTAGTAACCCGCCTACCCCACTGTCAAGGGATGAAGCCATCTATATAGCGAACCCTTATACCGGGGCTGTTCCAGGCCCTGGCTGAGCCAGGACGCGGGCAATGGGACGCAGATCGAGCCACCACTGCTGTTTCGGCCGATCGTTCTCCAGGTCCATCAATCGTGGCAAATCATCAAAGTCCGTATAGGTCACTTTACCCCCCATAAGGCCGATACAGGCACTCTCTTTCTGACCAGCCAAAATGCGTTCTTCTAACGTACTAATGCAGTCAGTAGCTAGGCGCGTGGCCAGATTGCGGTCGAACGGTTTGGGATTGCCACCCTGCTGCAAGTGGCCCAGCACGGCCTGGCGCACGTCGAACAAATCGCCTGCTTCCTCACGGAACAGAGACGTCATAAAGTCTGTGGAATAGGTTTGGTTAGCCCCTTCGCTGCGAATAATCAGCCCCAAACGCTTGCCTTCTTTAAAGCCGGCCGTCAACTGGTTGACATCTTCGACCATGTCGGTCAGCGCGACCCCTTCTTCGTGCATGTAGACCCGCTCAGCCCCAGTGGCCAGAGCCGACATCAAGGCCAGATAACCACAACGCCGCCCCATCACCTCTACGACAAAGACACGACGTGAAGCCACGGCCGATTGTTTGATCTTATCTACGGCGTCCATAATGCTGTTCAGGGCGGTATCAGCTCCGACGCTTAGTTCGCTACCGGGCAAATCGTTGTCAATCGTGGCTGGCAGACAAATGATGGGTATATCAAAGACGGGGTAGTTTTTGCGCTGGTTGTAAAGGACCTGGGCGGCCTGGTAAGCGGCCCAGCCCCCAACTACTAGCAGCCCGTCAATTTTCCACTCTTCCAGGTTGCGGGCAATGGCATACAGGTCACTGCCGCCGGGAATGTGCCGGTTGGTGCCCAATTCAGAGCCACCCAGTGGCGCCCAACCACTAACGCTCATCCAGTTAAACTCCTGGATGTCGTTGTTGATTAGCCCCTGAAAGCCATTGTAGACGCCCATCATGGTATGGCCTTTGTCTAGCCCCAACCGGACGGCAACGCGAACGGCCGTATTCATGCCTGGGGCCGGTGCGCCGCCGTGAACAACGGCCAGCCGCAGCACCCGCTGACCGGCCTCGCGTGCATGGGGCTGTGTTCGCACCATTGTTCGCATTACCCGAAAAGCCGACCGGAAACTGCTGCCGCGCAGTTCCATAGCCCGCTTATAATCGTTGCCCTCGATGGCAGCCGCCATCTGGCGCGTCCTTTTCAGGCAATCGGCCAGATCGACTCGAACGATATTGTTATTTTGCATGGCAATCAGGTAAGATTTGCCCGCCTCATCGTCATCTAGCACAGTTTTGACGGCCATTTCGCCCAGCAGGGTACTCAAGTTGCGGTCAAATACGCTAGGAGAACCACCCCGCTGCACGTGGCCCAAAATCGTGACCCGCGCATCCTCCTGCAGCCGTTCTTCCAAGACCTGTTTGACATAATCACAAGTAATCAGGTTGCCGTGCCGGTCGCGGGCACCTTCAGCCACCACCACAATGCTATCACGCCGGCCGATTTCTCGACCCTGACGCAGCACTTGACACATCTTCTCTTCCCACTCGTCCAGGTCAGGCGGGCTTTCAGGAATCAGCACCCAGTCGGCCCCGGATGCCAACGCACCCATCAGGGCCAGATAGCCACAGTTGCGTCCCATTACTTCGACCACAAAGGCGCGTTGATGGCTGGCTGCGGTTGAAGTGAGGGCATCGATAGCGTCAGTAATACGGTGCAGGGCCGTATCGGCCCCTATTGAAATGTCAGTACCCAGGAGATCGTTGTCGATAGAGCCGGGCAGGCCGGCAATCGTTAGTTGCTGGTGTCGCTCGGCTTCAGCGGGGGAGATCTGGCCGTCTTCAACCAATTCTTCCAATAAGCCTGACCATTCCTGGCGCAGCACATCAGCGCCGGTCAGGCTGCCATCGCCGCCGATAATGACCAGCCGGTCAATCTTGTTCTTAATCAGATTTTGTGCCGCTTTGAGCCGACCGGAACGCTCGCGGAACTCGGGACTGCGGGCGGTGCCGATGATCGTACCACCCTGGTACAAGATACCGCCGACCTCGTTCCAGCCAATGGGCCGAATTTGGTCACCACCGTCTACCATACCCTGGTATCCTTCATAAATGGCCAACAGTTCGGCCCCCAGATTCAAGCCAGTGCGTACGACTGAGCGCACGGCTGCGTTCATACCGGGAGCATCACCACCGCTTGTTAGAACACCGATTCGTTTCATAGTTGTACTTCAGTCCTTGATACATAGCCACAAATAACACAAATGCCTTGAATGGCTGTGGATTTGTAGCCGGTGAAGTTAATACTGCCTGCGCCGTGGCGCATTTTGTGGCCGTCTGGTGGCTGGCGCTTGTTGCATCGTGTGGCAATAAACGGCCGTTTCTCATTTTACCGCAGTTTCTTCATGGGCAAAAGATCAACGACCGTGCCGGCCAGCCACCGTGCGTACCAGACGCCACCAATCTTTCATCCGTCGCTGGCGGGCGACGGCGTATGTGACCCAATCGCCAGAAGGGATGGGGGGCAGGTTGGTTACAAACTCGGCCCGGCCGACATAAACCCAGGCCCATACCGTTCGCTTGGTCGGCTCATCCCGCGACCCCACCAGCACTTGACGTTGGAGGCGCCGGTAGGTGGCTTCTTGAGGCCGGGTTGGGTCGAAACGTTCCAGCATGTCAATTCGCTCAAGCAGATCGTTGTATTGGTCAGGATGGGGTGTCATAAGCTGGCCCTGGACTGGTAAAGCGGTCGTCTCTTCTACCAGCATAGGATAGGGACCGCAGTCGTATAAACGGCCGTTTTCAAACCAGGCCGTTTCCATTTTCAGAATCGAGTCACCCCACAGGTAGGCGTTAGGCTGACCTGGTCGCAGTGTGCCATAGACAAAAAAGGGAAGTTGCGTCATAGCGTGCCGGTTGTCGGTTGTTGCTGAACGGTTATCGGTAAGCGGTTGATACCCCGCCTACAATGATGAGTATACAGCAAGCAGCCTCAAAAAAGCAGGGCTGAATTTTGCCCCGTACGCCACTTGCCGCTAGAATTGGACTGATTGTAGCGGTAAACCGATATGCCCTCGTAGCTCAATTGGATAGAGCAACGCACTCCTAACGCGTAGGTTGCTGGTTCGAATCCGGCCGGGGGTATTATAATTTTACGGCCACAGGCAAAGGATGTAAGAGGGATGCTGATAGAAAATCTTACTCAGACAGATATAACAGCCCAACAAGCACGTCTCATTGCTGAAACCTTTCTGCTTGATCATTTGGGCGATCAGTTAACCGCTGGTGAACCCTGGTCGGCCCAATCGGCCATTAGTCGCGCCTGGGTAGCGCCAATTTTGTTGACTCGCTCCGCCTATGGCCCGGTCGGTGCTGTTGGCGTAATCGTCATAGATGCCGCAACCGGCCAGGTCATTGCCGCCACGCCAAAAGATATAATGCAAGAACAAGCTGACCTGTTATTGAGCGCTCAGCAATCAGAACTGGATACCGCGTTACAGAAGCTGGTCGCCACGCGCCCATGACACCCCCCTTTTATCCACAAGAAACCGGCGAATCATGTGTGCCAGCCTGCATTCGCATGGTCCTGGCTTATTGGGGTGTTGAATTAACAGAATCATATCTACGCGATTGCTGTTTGACCACATCATTAGGTACGAGTTTTATTGACGCGGCCTCGTGCATACGCCAGCTTGACTTGAAAGCAGATAGCATTACCAATGCTACGATAAGTGACCTGAGATTGTGGCTGGTAGATGGCTACTTTCCAGTTGTATCCCTCAACCTGTTTCCGCTAACTACAAAATGGGCCGCACATGCCGTAGTGGTCGTCGCCGTCGGTGAAAGTACCGTGACTTATCTTGACCCTTTATGGGGTCAAAGAACAAGTGATCTCGTCCCTTTTGAGCAAGCGTGGCAAATGCGTCGCGGCAAAGCATTACTGGTCAACAAATAATCCATGATTTACAACAAACTTACCGGATCAATATCCACAATCCAGGGGGCCGGGATGGGGAAATCGGCCAACAAACGATGGGGGTCGGGGGAACGAATGACGATTTGCCAGCGATAACGGCCGTCTATCCGCCCAAAGAAAGGTGGCACAGGTCCCAAAATTTCCGTCGCCGCCAGTCCCAACTCCCGAATGTGCAAACGCAGTCCCTGCGCCAACTCCTCCGCCTGCCGCTTAGCCCGATCATTGACAGGGTCCACAATCACCAGCTTCGCCAGCCGCCGGAAGGGGGGCAGCATGTGCTGGGTGCGAAAGCGAATCTCATCCACGTAAAAACCGGCGAAATCATGCTCGGCGGCGGCCTGGATGGCGTAATGCTCCGGCTTGTAGGTCTGGATGATAACCCGACCGCCTAACAGACCCCGGCCGGCCCGGCCCGCCACCTGCGCCAACACCTGAAAGGCTCGCTCCCCTGTGCGATAGTCGGGCAGCCCCAGCGACACGTCGGCCGAAATAACCCCCACCAGCGTGACTAGGGGCAGGTCCAGCCCTTTGGCAATCATCTGCGTACCGACCAGAATATCCGCCTCCTGGTTGATGAAGCCAGCCAGCAGTGTCTCGTGGCTGTCCTTGCCCGCCGTCGTGTCCCGGTCCCAGCGGGTGATGCGGGCGTCGGGCCAGCGCTGCTGCACCCGTTGGGCCACCTCCTCCGTGCCCAGGCCAAAGTAGCGGATGCGCTTGGAGCCACATTGGGGGCAGTCGCCGTGAGGCGGTTCCTGCCGGCCGCAATAATGACACATTAAAGCCATGTGGGGACGGTGGTAGGTCAGCGGCATCTCGCAGCGGGGGCAGGCCAGGACGTGACCGCAGTCGCGGCAGATGATAAAGGTGGCCGTGCCGCGCCGGTTGAGGAAGAGGATCGCCTGCTCGCCCCGCTCCAGCGTTTCCGTGAGCGCTTTTTCCAGGGCGCGGCTAAAGATGGAACGGTTGCCCGCCCGCAATTCCTGACGCAAATCGACCACCTGAATGGGCGGCAGGGGGATGGTCAGGGCGTCGTCGGGATCGTCACCCAACTGCTGGCCGGGCAGCCGTTCGGCCGGAATTTGCAGCCGCTCGGCCTGGCCGGTGAGGCGCTGGCGGTGGCCCATGATGCGGCGCGGCAGTTCCAGAAGTTGGTAACGGCCGGCGCGGGCGCGGTGGTAGGTAACGACGTCGGGCGTGGCGCTGCCTAAAATGACGATGGCCCGTAAAATGCGCCCCATCTCAATGGCGGCAGCGCGGGCGTGGTAGTAGGGGGGCGGCACGGGCGGCGTCTGTTTGTAGCTGGGGTCATGCTCTTCGTCGAGGACGATGACGCCCAGATTGGGCAGCGGCGTAAAGAGGGCGCTGCGCGGTCCGACCACGATGTCGAACAAACCGGCCCGCGCCCGCCGCCAGGTGTCGTAACGCTCGCCGTCGCTGAGGCGGCTGTGCAGGACAGCGACGCGGCCGGGGAAGCGGGCAGCAAAGCGGCGCACCGTCTGTGGCGTGAGGGCGATTTCGGGCACGAGGACGATGGCGGTCTGGCCGCGGGTCAGGGCCAGCTCGATGGCTCGCATGTAAATTTCGGTCTTGCCGCTGCCGGTCACGCCGTGGAGGAGGAAGGGGGGGATTTCGGCCGTTTCTTCTTCGTCCTCAGCCAGGAGCATGGCTACTTTGATGCGCCCCCACACCCGCGCCTGGTCCGGCGTCAGCAGCGGGGCCTGGGCGGGCACAAAATCCCGGTCGGCCAGCGAATCGCGCCATACTTCCTCGGCCCCCAAGCGAATCAGGTCCAGTTCGGCCAGCTTTTTGAGGTGGTAGAGCTTGGCCTCGGCTGCTGCGTAAATGTCGCCGACCGGCACGGGCTGGGCCTGCTCGGCCAGGTAGTTGAGGACGCGCCAGTAGGTGGTCGCGCTCTGCCGTTCCAGGATGTGGGGCAGGGCGGCGTCGGGCGGGATGGTGAGGGAGAGGGTGGCGGGGGTGGGGTGAAGGTGGATGAGGCCGGATTCTTCTAAATTATGAAGGTTGAGGTCAGAATTATGAATTGTTAGTTGGTCGGCGGTGGTGGGGAGTTTTTCTAAAATTGCTTTGTGTTCGGCGGGAGCTTCGGCGGGGGGGATGGCGGGCAGGATGAGGGTGTGGGCGGGGGTGCGGGTGATGAGGTTGGCGTCGATGAGGGCCTGGATGTGGTGGTCTTGGGCGTTGGTGGCGGTGATTACGGCCGTTTCTGCCAACAGCGGATCGTCACTATCAGCCAGATAAGCCAGCACCTCGGCTTCCAGGCTTTTGCGACCCAGTTGGGCCACCTGACGGCGCACGCGGGGCCAGCTCGCGCTCAGTTCGGCCACCCGTATCCGCTTGGGCCGGACACGGGGCGGGTCGAGGACTGAGGCTTTGCGGAGGATGTCTCGTTTGGCTAGTTGGTTAACGGCCGTTTGCCAATCCTTCTTCTTGATGCGCTGCTTTTTGGGCAGGTTGGCGTTCAGCAGCCGGGTCAACTGGCTGCCGCGCACGTCCCCCTCTTCCCGCAGTAGGGTGAGTATGCGCTGCTGGAGATCGGTTAAACGGCCGTCGCCCTCCCAATACGGGTTAACGTCTACCCGGACGTCCGACCATCGGGTCAGGCCGGGCGGCAGCATCAGGCGCAGGCAGCCGTTGAGCGGGGCCAGGTAGGTGGCGCTGAGCCATTGGGCCAGCTCAATCTGCCACCAGCCCACCACCGGCTGCTCATCAATCAGGCCGATGATCGGCTTGACCTCCGGCACGGGGGCTTCGTCGTCAAAGCCGATGATGATCCCCTGCGCCAGCCGCGAGCCAAACTCCACCTCGACCAGATGGCCCACGCGCAGCCGCGGCCGCATATCGGGCGGCACGGCGTAGTGAAAAGTGCCTTCCAGCGGCGCTTCGATGTTGATGACCAGTTCGGCAAACATGGGGGGATTGTAACATGAGTGGGGCCAGTAAGCAGTATTCGGCGGCACGTATTGCATAACGTGGCGTAGCCACAACCAAAAGCAGTTACGCGGAGTTACGCAGAGGACCGCAGAGTTTCACGGAGAAAAGCGGAGAAAAACTCTGTTTCTCTGCTCCTCTGCTTCTCTGCGTCAAAAATTAACGCACAGTGTGCCCATATCGCGCAAATTTTGCAGAGTAACGCCGTAGTGCGTGTTGCGTAATAGGTGGTGGGCATTTGGGTGTAACTCGGCCGTTACTAGAGTATACTATAATTAGACAGCAAACAGCTTTGGGCGTATACGCTTCCGTCCTCAGTCCTTCGTCTTCCGTCCTATTCATAAAGGAGAATTTTATGTCAATCCCCACCTTGCCCGGCCTTAGTTCCCACCAAATCGAAACAGACCGCTTACAAGTTCATTTCCTTGCCTGCGGACCGGAGGATGGTGTTCCGGTCATTTTTGTACATGGCAACGGCTCCTCGGCCACCTTTTGGGAAGAGACGATGCTGGCCCTGCCCGACGGCTATCGCGCTATAGCCCCTGACCTGCGCGGCTATGGTTTTACCGAGGCCAAACCGATTGACGCCACGCAAGGCTTGGGCGATATGGCTGACGATTTGCACGCGCTGGTGGTGGCCCTGGGAATCGGCCGTCATCACATCGTGGGCCACAGCATGGGCGGCGGCGTGGTCATGAAATACGCCCTGACCCACGCGGCCGACTTGCTTTCTATCACCCTGGTCGCTCCGATCTCGCCCTACGGCTATGGTGGCAGCAAGGGCGTCGAGGGTACGATGACCTACGACGACGGCTGCCCTGCCGGGATCAATCCCGAATTCGTGCAGTTGTTGGCGGCCGGCGAACGGAGCGCCGACAACCCGATGGCCCCCATCAACGTCCTGCGCCAGTTTTACTTCAAGCCGCCTTTTGTGCCAGAGCGTGAAGAGGAACTGCTCAGCTCGATGCTGACCACCAAAGTGGGCGATGACTGGTATCCGGGCAGCTTTGTGCCCTCCGGCAACTGGCCGGGGGCCGCGCCGGGCACGACTGGCGTCTTACCCGCCTTTAATCGCAAATATTTCGACGCCAGCGGACTGGCCGATATTGACCACAAGCCGCCCATCTTGTGGCTGCGCGGTGCGGATGATTTGATCGTGTCCGACTACGCCATGTTTGACCTGGCCGCGCTGGGGGCGATGGGTGCCGTGCCCGGCTATCCGGGCGTTGAGGAGTGCCCGCCCCAGCCGATGCTGCAACAAACCCGCGCCGTATTGGACCAATACGCAGCCAACGGCGGCCGCTATGAGGAAGTGGTCATTCAAGATGCCGGCCATTCCCCCTACCTGGAGCAGCCGGAGGCGTTTAACACGCCTTTCCATGCTCATTTGCAGCAAGCCGTTTAAGTGAAGAGTGCCTGTTGATGTATTGGTTGCTTGGGATCCTTCGCGTGGTAGCATTTTCGTTTTTCCTGTGGATACCGGCCTGGATTAGAGTAATAGCCACGACATCATGGTCGGCAGCGACTAAAAAAACAGCTATGGCCGCAATGGTAATGATATCCTCTACAGTCACAGCTATTGTACTGCTGCGCGAACACCCTGATCGTACAACAGAGGCGATCGGAAATGCTGTTTGGATCCTTTACCTCTTGTTGGTTTTGGCAGCGGCTAAGTACTATTGGCCTCGGTAGTGAAACCACTTGTGGCATCTGAAAGGGCGATTGAAGCCGATTTCGTATCATTTATTGATTTTTTGGCAAGGCCATTCGCCAACGGCCGAAAACCAACTCCACCGCGCCATTCGCTACAACGGCGACCATTGCGAGGCTGGAGCCAGCGACCCGGCTGAACTCATCGCCTTCACCTACGACGCCGACGGGATGATGGTCTTGCGCAATGACAATGGCCAGCGCACTGTCTTCCCTTCGGCGGGGCTCAGGGCAAGCCTGGGCAACCTCTACCAGCGCAACCTGCCCACCGGCGTGCAGACCAGGCATTACTTCTTTGGCGGCAAGCTGGTTGCCACGCGCCAGAACAACAATGCCGCCCACTTCCTGCTGACCGATCATTTAGGCAGTGTCAACGTGACCCGCAATAGCGATGGTACCGTCCATTCCCGGCTGCGCTATGATCCGTGGGGCAAACAGCGCTGGGCACACAATAACATACCCACCGATTACCGCTACACGGCGCAGCGGTTTGACGCCAAGCTGGGTATCTACGACTACCGCGCGCGTTATTATGACCCGCATATAGCACGCTTTCTCAGCGCCGACCCCATCGTCCCCGACCCCAAGAACCCGCAACAGTTCAACCGGTACAGCTACGTTCTCAACAACGCCCTCCGCTACACCGACCCCACGGGCCATTTCTGCTACGACCCCAGCTTTGGTGCCGCCGCCGGGCAGTGCTATAGTCAGGATGGCCACCATGTCAATCCACAGCATATCCTCGAAAAACGCCGTGCCAGTCTGGAGCCGCCGTCTAACTTACTTACACATTTACCTCTTGACAAGCGCGATATCAGAGGGCAAAGTGGATTTGGGCCGAATTGGTTTGCAACTGTTGCTTGTAAACAAACAGGCTATGGAGGTTCTAGCAATATTCATACAGGCCTGGACTTTTTTGCCCCGGCTGGAAGCACAGTATATGCTACGGTTAGTGGAACGATAGTTCAACGGTATCATAGAACTGACACCAGTCCTGGCGATGCATGGCCAAATGTTGTTATAGAAGTTATTGTAGGAGGTGTAACTTATTATGTAGTCCATGGTCATGTTGAGCGAAGCACAAATCTTAAAATCGGTGATTCTGTAAACGCTGGTGATGTTATTGGAACAGTAGAAGATGACGGAGTAAATTCTCACGTTCATTTAGGCATCAGACGAACAACAACAGGCCAAGATAGAGCGTATAACCCGCTATTGTTTATGGACCCGGCATTAACCGTGGGCATGAACTTCGTTTCAAAGACGCGTCCATACTATGGTAATGAAACGCCAACTTCAATCCGATCCTTCCTTTTTGGCGGTGGTAGTTATTATGATGAAGCTAACCGAGGTTCTATAGGAATTGTAAGATGAAAAATTTACCTTTTGTAGCCGTGTTTATAAGTTTATGTATCTTTTTGTTCCTGGTTGGTTGTACGGGGGAGGGTTTTCAGGTTGGGATAGAACCAACGGTGTCTGTGGCGACGCTGTCACCAACACCAACGGCTTCTTTGCAATCAGCAACAGAAACTGCTTTGACTACAGCTACCGCCACGGCAAAACCTGAACCGGTTAGCACGCCGACACTTGAACCCTCAGCTACGGTCTCCCCCATTACCCCGACACCAACGCCAACCATGCCTGCGTTGCTTCAGCCGAATACGGCTACAACGCCAGTTATGTGCCGCCAGTTCAAATCGTACATAAATATTCAACAGGAAACAGACAACGCAAGGTGGTTAATGGACTTTGTATTTGAACAAGAGGATGTGATTACCTTTTTGATGTGGTCAGATAGGCCCTACCCCGGGCCAACACCAACACCCTTTGTCGGCACAATCGAACCGGGTGGTCCACCTCCTGGTGAATTTAGCCAGTCTAGACGAGTTTTACTGAAAGGGCAAACCTGGGATTTCAATAGGGAAACCCTCGTAGAGACCCCGGTTATGGAGCAAGATGCTATACAAAACCCTTGTGATCAAGATTGTCCATTGGAGGTAATTGGTGTTGCGCCGGATAATAGCTGGCAGTTGTTGCAGATAACAGAGGCGCCGGCGGAGTATCAAGGGCTTTGGTTGGTAAACGAGGAAACAGTCTACAATCTGGTTCCCTATGTACCGATTTTCAGCGATTGGCGGTGGTCAGCCGATAGTCGTATGTTATGGTTATTTTATATGTTACAGGACCGCGGTGGGGAAACTTATGGTTCTGAAAGATTGGTTGTGGATTTAGCCGCTCCGGCATTGCCACGGATTGTTTTTCGATCCTGGGATGCCGGTCAGTGGCAGTGGTTAAACTTACTTCCGCCTTCACGTGATGGGTATGAATTCGTTTTCTCCCCTGCAGACAAGACCGTGCTGGCGTATGAATATTTCGGGGCTCCCAGCCTGATTCCACAGGACAATCGCTTGTACGTCTATCATATTGACTTTTCAGCAGATCCACCTCATCTCCAAGATGTTTATGAAGCCCGTTTCCCCACCCTGATTGATTGGAGTGAATCGCTACATGACTTCGTGGTCACAGAGTTAGGTTCAGCAGGAGCAGCAATTTATGCCTTGAATCATGAAGTTGTGTATGAGATTCCTATGGAAGTAGTTATTGGACAAATGCCTCAATTGCTAGGCAGAGATGGCCAAACCAGAACCGATTTTGATGCCGAAGAGATCATGCTGCGCTTTTATTGGAACATAGAAAGAGTCGCCATATCACCTGATTTGCAACACGTTGTGTTGATGAGTGATAGAGGAGAAGCCTGGGCATTTTCTTGTTCCGATTAGTTTCTGTTGATTTCCATCTACTCCGGGACAGTGTTTGGGGTTGAGGGTCACACAGCTATCGGTACAATTGACTGGGTAACCTGACCAACTATGCCGGCAGCAGTTACAGTTATGGGTTTGGCAGTTGGCACGGCAATAATTGTGAGGACCAACCTATACACGCCCTGCCTCACGCCGTCAAGCGCATTGGCAGCCAATACTTCTGCTACGACCACAACGGCAACCCTTCGATTCCACTCAGGCAAGCATGACCCGGCGCATCGACGAGAACAACAAGGATTGGACCTACACCTGGACAGTTGACAACCGGCTGGCCCGGGCCACCACAGCCGGCGGTGACGACGTGCGCTTTGTCTACGATGCCGACGGCGCCATGGTGCTGCGTAACGACAATGGCCAGCGCACCGTCTTTCTAGGCAACCTCTACCAGCGCAACCTGGCCACCGGCGTGCAGACCAAACATTACTTCTTTGGCGGCAAGCTGGTTGCCACGCGCCAGAACAACAATGCCGCCCACTTCCTGCTGACCAATCATTTAGGCAGTGTCAACGTGACCCTCAATGCCGACGGCACCATCCATTCCCGGCTGCGCTATGATCCCTGGGGTAAGCAGCGCTGGGCACACAATAACACACCCACCGATTACCGTTACACGGCGCAGCGGTTTGACGCCAAGCTGGGTATTTATGACTACCGGGCGCGCTATTATGACCTGCATATCGGCCGTTTCTTTCACTTACGGCTGGCTGAGAACGATTCTCAACCACTCCCATTTTATGCTACACTATCCCCATAAGCGAAACGGACAATCCCCTCAAACTCCTGATTACCGAATTCGCCGACGCCTTTGCCGCCTGGCTCTTGCCGCAGCCGATTCAATGGATACGGTCGCTTAACGTCGAATTCCTGGCCACCCCTCTACGCAGCGATCTGCTGTTTGAGGTGATGGATGAAAACGGCCGTTTGCAATTACTCCACTACGAACTGCAAGGCCGCACCAGCCACAAACCGATGCCTTACCGGAAGTTGCAGCGCCAACTGGAAGCTGTTCACCACCCCGGCCAGTTACAGCAGATTTTGTTGGCTCTGTTTGATGCAGAGAACACGGCCGTTATTCTCGACCTGATCCGCAACCTGGAAAACGGCCGTGACGCTGAAAAGTAACGCCTGCCAGATAGCCGGTTCATCTACCCGCCCATCATCAATTCGACCTGGGAGCGTTGCTGGATGGCCAGTTAGACCAGGCGGGCAACGGCCGTTTGGCTGTGGCCCACTGCCCTGGCAGTCAACCTGATAGCTTTTCTGGCTATCGGCCTGGCGGCGGGCTATTTATGGTACTCCGCTAAAATAGACCGCCTGATACCCCATTTCTTCATGTTGTTAGCAATGGCCGTAGTTGCGCTAAGCCACATGCTGTTTAGCCTCTTTTACTGGTGGCTGTAGTAACCTGGGACAAAGCGGGATTCCCGGTAAGTATGCTGAATTCTCTATTACTATTCCCAAGTGGTTTCGTCCGACGCACTAACAGTTTATCGGAGAACCCCATTTGGTAGCCGTTCGCCCCGTGCCTGGCACTGCCCACCAATGGCCGCCCCGCCCCATAGCCAAAGTTCCCCGTCAATGCTACAATTGATTCTGGCTCTTTTAGATTGCGTGGGGGTTGGCCGTATTCCGTATTTCGTATTCCGTAATTTTCGCTTACTACGCAATACGTAATACGCAACACGTTCCACGTTATCCACATAAATCCTAGAGAACCAAATCTTTCAATCACCCACACTCACCGGAGGTTTATCCATGTTTGATTTTATCACCGAAGAACACCGCATGATTCAGCAGGCCGCCCGCGACTTTGCCCAGAAGTCGATTGCCCCCATCGCCGAACACCATGACGAAACGGGCCAATTCCCCATCGACACCGTGCGCCAGATGGGGCAGTTGGGCTTTATGGGCATTGAAGTGCCGGAGGAATATGACGGGGCGGGCATGGACACGCTGGCCTATGCCCTGGCCCTGACCGAAATCTGCAAAGTAGACGCCAGCCACGGCACGGTCATGTCGGTCAATAATTCGCTCTTCAACTACGCCCTGATTAAGTTTGGCACGGAAGAACAGAAGCGGGCCTATATGTCGCCCGTGGCGCGGGGCGAAAAAATCGGGGCTTACAGCCTGACAGAGCCGATGAGCGGCAGTGACGCGGGCACGATGAAGAGCCGGGCGGTGTTGAATGACGCGGGGACTCATTATCTGATAAACGGCCGTAAATCCTGGGTCACCTCCGCCCCATACGCCGACTTTATTCTCCTCTTCACCATGACCCAGCCGGAAAAGATGCACAAAGGGGTGACGGCCTTCATGATCGAAACCGACCAGCCCGGCTTTGAGCGGGGCAAAACGGAACCGAAGATGGGCATCCGGGCCAGCGCCACCAGCGAGATTATTTTTGACAACTACGAATGCCCGGTCGAAAACCGGATTGGTGCAGAGGGAGACGGCTTCAAAATTGCTATGGCCGTGCTGGACGCCGGCCGCATCGGGATTGCCGCCCAGGCGTTGGGTATTGCCGAAGCCTGCCTGGAAGCCAGCATCGCCTACGCCCAGGAGCGGGAAGCGTTCGGTCAAAAAATCGGCCAGTTCCAGATGATTCAGCAAAAGCTGGCCGACATGAAGTGCAAGGTGGAAGCCAGCCGCTTGCTGATTTACCAGGCCTGTTTAGCCAAAAATCGCAACAAGCAGACGGGCGAACGGTACACGCTGGAATCGAGCATGGCCAAGCTGTTTGCCAGCGAAGCGGCCAACTACTGCGCCAAAGAAGCGGTCCAGATTCATGGTGGTATGGGCTACAGCCGGGAAATGCCGCTAGAGCGTTACTATCGGGATGCCAAAATTACGGAAATTTATGAGGGGACCAGCGAGATTCAACGGCTGGTGATTGCGCGGCAATTGACTGGTCTGCGGTAGGATTATTAACCACTCTTTGACCGAGGACGAAGGACGGAGGACGGAATTGCTGCAAGCTATCGGTCCTCCGTCTTCGGTCATCCGTCAGCAAATTGTCAATTTGACTTGAACCATCCCCAAAAAATCTGTGGTTAAGCCGGTTGGTTAGATGAAAAAGCCGATCAGGATGGAGCGCAGCGCACCGGCCAGCAGTAGCACAATGATCGGGCTGAGGTCCAGGCCGCCCATGGGGGGCATCAGATTACGCACCGGGCCGAGTATCGGTTCGGTGGTTTCGTAGGTGATGCGGTAGAGCGGCCCCCAGGTGGGATGGTAGGGGCTGACCTGCACCCAGGAAAAAATGATGCGGCCTAGCAGTAAGGCGAAAAATAGATAGTAAATGGCGTTGATTACAGCGATCATCTCGTCTCCTTCAAAATAGTTTAACGCAGAGGCGCAGAGGCGCAGAGAATAAGATTGTTTTCGTTATTTCTCTCGTTCGCCGAAAAGGGCACGGCCGATTCTAACATGAGTTGCCCCTTCTTCCACAGCTATTAAGAAATCATCGGTCATGCCCATGGAAAGCTGGCTCAGGTCCAGGTCGGGCAGTTCGGCCTGGAGCCAGTCGCGCAGGGCGCGGGTACGGCGAAAGACGCGGCGAATGATGGCTTCCTCGACCTGCCAGGGGGCCATCGTCATCAGGCCCATCAGGTCAAGGCGGGGCAGTTGGGCCATCTGGCGCACGCTGTTGAGCAACTGCTGCCGCTGCTGTTTGTCCGCTTCCCAATTGCTGGCCGCCAGACCGAATTTACTGTCTTCGCCGGAGATATTGACCTGCACAAAGCAGGGGAGAACACGGCCGTTTTCCACCAACCGCTGCGACAACCGCCGCGCAATTTTCAGCCGGTCCAGGGCGTGGAAGGCGTCGGCATAATCAGCCACCTCGTCGGTTTTGCGGCTTTGCAGCGACCCCACAAAGTGCCAGACCAGCCCGGAATCGGCGCCGAATTCGGCCGTGACCTCGGCCTGCTTAGGCACAAATTCCTCCACCCGATTTTCGCCCACGTGATGGATACCGGCGCGGTAAACGGCCGTTACCACATCGGCCGGCCAGGTTTTGGTAATAGCAATCAAGGTGATCTCGTCAGGATCACGGCCGGCCCGCGCGGCGGCTTGCGTGATTTGCTTCTGGATGGTTTGGGTGTTGGTGAGGATGGTGGACATAATGTGCGTAGTGCGTAGTGCGTAGTGCGTAGGGACTTTTACGCACTACGCACTACGCACTATCCCGTGTAACTAATCCTAAGAATAATGCCAGTGGCCCAGTCGGTGACGTAGAGGCTGCCATCGGGGGAAACGGCCGTGTCGATGGGCAGAGCAAAACCGGTGGCAAAATCGAAGCCATCGTTGCCGCCGGGGTACATCCAGATGACCCGCTGTGCCCAGGGCAGCGCGCTCCACAGGACCACAAAAATGCCGTTGTAATAGCCGGGGAACTGGTCGTGCAGATAGGCAGTCACGCCGGTGGGGGCGCTGTTGGGCGGATAGGTGAAGTTGGGCGGAATGACCTCGACGCCGGGGGGCGGGCTGAAGCAGACTTCACAATCGTACCAGGGGTAGCCATGTTCGCCGCCGGGCGTCACCAGGTAAAACTCTTCGGGCGGATTGAAGTCAGGGCTGTTATCGGCCGTATAGAGATTGCCGTCTGCGTCCCAGTCCAGGCCATAGGCGTTGCGGAAGCCACGGGCGTATACCTCTACCTCGCTGCCGTCCGGGCTAAAGCGCAGAATAGATGCCTCGAAGGGGTGCAGGTCCATATCCTGCTCACCGGCGTTGGGGCCTTGCAGAATTTCGCCATGATCGGCGCGGGCGCCTACGGTGACATAGCCATACCCATCCGGCCCAAAGACGATACCGTTGGCAGAATGGTAGCCGACGTAGCAGCAGGGCAAGCCATCAATGATGGTTGTTAATACCCCATCTTCTATATAGGAAACGCGGGATTCGCCGTCGATAAACTGGTTCGTCACCCGGTCTGAGACGTAGAGGCGCGTGGTTCCCGGCTGGAAGGCCATGCCGGTGGGCACAAGCAGGCCGTTGAAGAAGGGGCTGAAATTGCCGTCGGCATCCATGCGGTAGATGGTGCCGTCCATAGTGGCGATATAGAGCAGACCATCTGGCCCAAATTCGAGGACGGTGGGTTGGGCATTGAGGCGGGCCACATACTCGACGGTAAAGCCGTCGCGCACCTGGATGCGGGCTTCCCAGGCGGCCACGTCGTCGTTGCAGGGGTATTTGTCGCTGCATTCGCTCTCGGCGTAAGGGGGCTGCTCGATGTCGCGGCTGGGCGGCGGGGCGGATAGGGTGGGTTCGGCCGTTATTTCTTCTTCTGCGTCAGGCTCAGGAACGGCCGTTGCCGTCGGCAGTATAATCATCTGGGGCGGCACCGGCGTGCGCGTGGCGGTTGGTTCGGCCGTTGGCTGCTCAACCACCGGCGTCGGTTCGGCCGGGCTGCTGCAAGCCACAAAGAGCAGCAGACATAATAAGGAACTCAAAAAAGTGTATTTCATCATAATTAGTCGGTCTATTGGGTTTCACGGGATTTAGGCGTAGTGCGTAATGCGTAGTGCGTACTCGGTGAACGCTACGCACTACGTACTACGCACTATGTCTTGCTGTCTATCGCTCTATCATCAGCGTCACAGGCCCGTCGTTGTGAATTTCGACCTGCATCATCGCCCCAAAAACGCCGGTGGCGACGGTGAGGCCGTGGCCGCGCAGTTGCTCAACCAGGTAGTCAACCAGTGGTTCGGCGATTTCGGGGGGAGCGGCGTCGGTGAAAGACGGCCGTCTACCCTTCCGCGCATCCCCATAGA
The DNA here is from genome assembly GCA_007123775.1 of Anaerolineae bacterium. Classification (GTDB taxonomy): domain Bacteria; phylum Chloroflexota; class Anaerolineae; order Promineifilales; family Promineifilaceae; genus SLGK01. The sequence goes on from SLGK01000072.1 coordinate 130,756, forward strand.
GCGTAAACTGGCTGACCACCAGCACCGCGCCGCCCACATCGCCCAGGCCAAGATTCATTTTACCAGCTTCATCTTCAAAGAGGCGCAAACCGGCGACTTTATTAGCCATCCACTCAGCCTCAGCCTGGGAGTCGCTGTGGGTAACGCCCAGCAGCACACAAAAGCCGCGCCCGATCTGACCCACAATCGCCCCATCCACCGTCACGCTGGCGTAGGAGACTCGTTGTAGTAAGGCTTTCATAAGGCAAAGTGGCGCAGTGGCGGGATGGCGCAGTGGCGGCGTTACCTCGCCACTCTGCCACCTCGCTACTTCGCTACAGTATCCCCACCTGGCTGTTATCGCCGAGGGTCATTTTGTGGGCTTTGGGCTTGATGGGAGAGCGATTGATGGTGACGTTACGGCCGATTAAGCTGTCCTGAATCCGTGCCCCAATGTTGTGGATACGGCTGTTTTCCAGGACCATTGAATGTTCAATTTCACTGTTTTCGATAACCACGTTGTGGCCGATGCTGGTGAAGGGGCCAACGTAACTGTTGACGATGCGAGCATCCTCACCAATGATGGACGGACCGCGCACCACGCTGTTGATAATTTCGGCCCCGCGCTGCACCCGCACCCGCCGGCCGACCTGACTGTCGCGGTCTACGTAGCCTTCCACATAATAGTCGATCTCTTCCAGCACCAGATCGTTGGCTTCCAACATATCTTCCCGCTTGCCAGTGTCGATCCACCAGCCGCGATGGACGTAGGGATGCACGGTATGGCCGTTTTCGATGAGCCACTGGATGGCGTCGGTGATTTCCAACTCGCCGCGCCAGGAGGGGGTGATGGCGTTGGTAGCCTCAAAGATATGGTGGTCGAACATGTAGATGCCGACCAGGGCCAGGTCGCTGGGTGGCTCTTTGGGCTTTTCGACGAGGCGAACGATACGGCCGTCGTCGCCCAATTCCGCTACCCCATACTGGCGCGGGTCTTCGATGCGCGTCAGCACAATCTGGCTGTTCCATTCGCTCGTTTCAAACTGGGCAATGAGGGGGCTGATGCCGCCCTCGATCACATTGTCGCCCAAGAACATGACAAAACGCTCGTCGCCCAAAAAATCTTGTGAGATTTTGACGGCGTGGGCCAGGCCCAGCGGTTGGTCCTGCTCAATGTAGGTGATGTTGACGCCCCAGCGCCCGCCCCGGCCCACGGCGTCGCGGATTTGCTGGCCGGTATTGCCGATGACGATGCCGATTTCGGTAATGCCGGCGTCGCGAATATTTTCGATAACGCGGAAGAGAATCGGCTTGTTGGCTACGGGAATCAGTTGTTTAGCGTTGGTAAAGGTAATGGGCCGCAGACGTGAGCCGCTGCCGCCGCTGAGTATGAGTCCTTTCATGATTGCTCCTTGTTAATAGTTACGGGGTAACGAGGTGGCGAGGGTGCGGGGTGGCAAAGTCACAGCGCCACATCGCCACTTCGCCACTTCTCTACTTCGCACCTTCGCCACCTGCTGGATTGTAGAGGATGGCGGAAATTTTTCAAGTGACGAATCATGATCGTCGGAATATCGTGATCGTCTCGTTTTGATAGATGGGCGTGAGGTAAACGGCCGTTTCTGGCAAAAAGTCCCCTAATTCCCGTTCACGCGGACCCCACCAAACATAATCCACCCCATATTGCTCAAGCAAATCCAGCCGCCAGGCATCACTGGTAGCGGCCTGGTAGAACTGGGCCACTTCGGCCGTACGCTGCTCATAATCGACCGTTTCGGCCCAGTGGCCCAGCACCACCCGCTGCCCGGCCTGGGCTGGGATGAGGTTGCCAGTTTGGTAGTCGCCGATGAAGATCGCCATTGGGTCAATATTCTGCCGCACCCACGCGACCGCTTCTATCTCAGCTGCCGGCCGAAACAAGGGGTCGGGCTGCTGTACCACCGAAGAGACACTAACGCTGAGCCAGAGGTAGCCGTTGGAGAGGCTCATGAAGACGAGAAAGGCTAATGTGAGCAGGCGCGTCATCCCTTGCCGGTTGTAGCGGGGGTGGCTGAGGAGGGCTTGCAACGGCCGTGTTTGCCACAGCCAGGGCAAAACCACCACCACAAAACCGAGCGCGGTCAAAATGGATAGGGGGACATGGACACCTTGCACAAAACGTCGCTGCGGGTTAAGCGGCGCATAGAGCAGCAGGCACACGGTCAAAATCCAGACCCAGAGCAGCAGGCGGTCCTTTTGCGCTTGCGGCTCCTTCGGCCAGCTCAGGGCGAGTTGCTTCCAGGCATACAGTCCGGCCAGCAGCAGCATCGGCCCATAGGCGATCAGATAGTGGGGCAGCGGCGGCGAGGGGGTCACGGCCTGCACGTCCCAGGCGCGGAAGACGGGGTTGGTGTAGAGGGTTAGGGCGTAGTAGAGCAGCAGGGGAGCGGCTAAAGCGAAGCTGGCCGCCAGACGCAGGCTAAGAACCCACAAAATGCGTCGCTGTTGTATAAAAAGATAGAGGGTGATGAAAACGGCCGTTCCCAGCACCAAATAGATCAAGAAAGGATAGGCAATCGCCAACGCCAGATTAGAGAGCGATAGCCAGAGCAGTCGGGGCCATTGTTCACCTAATCTGGCCGCCGGTTGGTCCACTTCCTGATGCAGCAGCCCCACACTGAGCAAAATAAAAACCGTGCCCAAAATAATGTGGGGATAAGTCAGCGCTGTAAAAAAGAGGTGAGAACCGGGCTGCTTAAAATCAACGGGAAAATGATCCAGCCAGTAAGGCTGCCCCAGCAAAAAGAGCAGCCAGCCCAGCCCGGAGCCAAACAGGGCCAGCAAGAAAGCCAGGCGGCGGGTTGACGGCACGGCTACAAACAGCCCAATGAACCAGTAAACCGCCCCACACAACACCAATGCGGCCACCACCCGCGCCAGGTGCCAGGTCTGAATCAGCGTCAGCCCCAATGCCCGCGCCAACTGCCCCAGCCAGACATAAAAAACGCCCACCAGTTCCGGCTGGTGGGGTTCAGGCGTAAAGGTGATGGTATAACGCCAGGCCCCGTCATACCCCTGGAGCATCTTGGCGAAGTAGGTCTGGGTGTCTTCCGGGTTCATCAAAATGCCGGTGAAGTGCAACGCAGGCGGCGTGGTCAGGTAGCCCAGGCCGTAAGGAATGGTTAGGAGCAAAATGAAGAGGGCAGAAGCCAGAGGGAAGAAATAGGGCAAACGGCAATTCATAAGAGACGGGTCACTGTTCACCGATTACCGATCATCGGTCAGGTCGTATAAAGTCAGGCGTATGCCGGTGAAGTGCCATTGGTTAACGGCCGTGTAGTTTTGCTCAAACCATTGCTCATATGTATTAGGCAACCCTTGTTCAACAGCCGCGTTACGTGCCTGGGGAAAGCCATGTGCATTATTGTTGTAGTAACTATGCAGCAGCCAGACATAGGTTACATCGGCCGGCAAAGCGGCCACCTCTGCCTGCAATACGTCGTCTATGCATGGCTCACGCAGATGGTCCGGGATTGGTTCACCATCATCATACTCGCAGTCAAACAAGTCTGGTAAGTCCATGTAATCAACATGATCACGGCCGTAGAAGAGGTAAGGGACTATCTGCGTTGGTGCTGACAGAAATAGATCATCCTCTAAATCAGCAGCCTTTATCTGAAGAAAAGCTGCCCGCCAATCCTCGCGGGCATAATCAGCGTAAAAATAGATGTTTTGCCAGGTAAAGAA
>SLGK01000299.1 GCA_007123775.1 Anaerolineae bacterium
GAACGTACCACGGTCACAATGGCACTTCACACCTGAGAGAGCGTGTAAATAAAGTAGGGGCTGGGACGACTGGCGGGCTTCTCGATCCGTTTTTTTCGCGGGCGAGAAGCCCACTTTTTTGTCGGAATTTCATGTTTTGTCTACTTTGGTCGTTTTGTTTGACATAACAAGCTATTTTAACTAGATTTTGGGCCAAAAACGGCCGTTTTTCTCTATTTGCCTGCTATTAGCAGCCAACCGCACACCTCGCCGCCTGGCGAAGCCGTTATTATGTGCGCCAGTTTAGGCTGCGGCCGCCAAAGCCAGTACGACATCGGCGGCCGTGCGTCTGGGCGGGGGCCTGTAGTTGGGGTCAGACAGATTGAGCCAGCGCTTCAGGTTGTAGACCGTTGCCTGCATCTTGGCCTGATAGTCCACTTTTTCCAGACCTCGAAAAATAGCATGACGCGCCCCGCAGTGAAGAACCAGCCCAGCAATGATGCGTTCTATCTGTGGCCGCAGCTTCATATCCAGCTTGAACTCTTCCGTCTGGGCATAAGCCACTGCCTTGAGCAGAGGCGCATGATGGACCGAAACAAAGAATTGACGGTAGTGGGTCGGCTGCACCTGATCCTTACGACATTCCCAGTTCAGGGGACAACGCCAACAGGTAGCGGCCGGCATCCGGTAGTTCCAACCATCACCGGAGCCAGAGCGGTAGCGGGTGGTGGTAATTTCTCCAGCTGGGCAGCGCAGGGCTGGTAATAATTCGCCTGTCTCTTCGTCCAGCACCTCTGTCAACATACAGTCACGGGGACCAAAGCGGTCGCCCTCCTTGTTTTTGGCTGCTTGCACCGGTTTAACGACCAGTTGGGTTTGTCCGTTGGTGGCCTCATAGACAGCCTCGATAATTTTGCCATGGCCAGCAGCCCGGTCGTAGACAAACTTCTCCGGCTGGAGGTCATGGTGTTGGGCCATCTTTTGCAGGGCGGGCACAATCCCAGTCTCGTCTGGTTGGCTGCCGGTGGCGGCGGCAATTTCACAAATAAAGTCGGTTGTAGCGGCCACGGTGACGTTGTAACCATCACTCATTTTCTTAGGGCCGTGGTTGCGTATGGTGGCATCCGGGTCAGTGGCCGAGATGGGGTAGTAGGTCCCCCGCTCCTCTTTTGTACACAGCCGTGCTGCCACCACCTGACCCGCTTCATCCTGAGTAAGGACCACTTCTTTGTCCAGCAGGTCATGCAGCAGTTTCTTGTAGGTGTGGTAGGCTTTATCACGAATGAGCAGATGTTCCAGGGCATTGAGCAGGGCGATGACCTGAATAACGGTCTGGGTTAGACGGTCATTCTTCTCCAGGTCGGTCAGCAAAAATTCCTGTTTTTCCTGTTTATCACCCACCAGCGTTGGCAGTACCAGGTTGGCGACCACGGTCTGAAAAGAAGCGGCGTCGTAACTGTGAATGATGAGCAACAAGCGGGCGGCTGCATGGCGCAAACGGCCGATAACCGTTTCCCGTTGGGCATTGGCCAGCATAGCGAAAGTGTCACCTAGCTGGGTCATCTGCCGCTGTTCGGGGAAAGCAGCCAGAATCTGGCGCAGGACCGTGTCAAAAAAGAGGCGGGGATGATTCTTGATGAGGTAGGTTTCAAAATCGTGGATGGTGGTATGGGAGAGACCAAAGTAGGCCAGACCATAGCCGGCGAACCATTTGGCCAGCATGTTCAGGTGGATGAAGTCGGCCGTCTCACGTAGACTTTTACCATAGAAGAAGCGTAGCAGCAGCACCCGCAGCAAACGGGGTACGGTATGGATAACGGGAGACCCCAGGCCGTTTAGTTTGTGGTAATCGCGACAGGCTTCTTCCAGCGGGGCGAAATCGACCAATTGATTGAGCCGCACCAGGGGATGTTCCGGGAAGCGAGCCTACAGCCGTCCATAATGATATTGGCTAAACCAGCAGCGCAAAATGTCGAGATGTTTTTCTATGATCTTTTGGAGGAATTCAGGTATACTGTTCATGGTGGTTTGGTAGGTTGTGCAAGGGTGAAAAGTTTGTCACAATTCTACCACCACCTTATTCTTTTTTGCCTGACGAATGGGACTTTATTTACACGCTCAATCAGGGGTTGAAACTAGCTGAGGTTGTCAGCGATCCGGTGCATAGCACGCAGATTGATGAGCAGATAGGTCAATGTGTTGATGTTGGTGATAGCGTCCCGGTTACGCAGCTTTGGTCGTTCAATGTCCAGGGCCACTGCTTAACTAAAGATTCTTTCAACGGCGGTGCGCTGGTTGTAGATTTGCTTGAATTGGTCGCTGTCCCGGTCAAGTTGATAACGAATCCGAGCGCCGTTGGCTGTAGGCATCACCAACTTGCAGCCACCGTCGGGCCATTTGTTGTGGTCAATGGGGCACGTTTCGCCGGTCGGTTCTGGATGTAGCAAGGGGCAGCGATAACGACCGTGGCGCTGCTGTACCCAGGATGCCCTGTAGAAGATTCGCATAGCCATTTAGAGACCCTGACCCATATCTGGAAACTAATCCCAGAATAAATTATAAATCCCTAAAAAGCCCGCCACTTTTTTCCGACCGGATAAACAAAAAAAGAAGCTGATTTAAGCATGACTGTCTGCTCCCCCGCGCTGATTCTGCTCCAAATGCTGCCAGATGGCGTAACGGCCGTTTCTAGTTATCCCCGCCGCTGCGGGAACTTGCCGCCAATAACATTGGTCTACTTTGCGCCGGTTAAAGGCTTTGGCCGCCAGCTTGCCCGTCGGGTAGTACAGTTTTTGACGCTCTGCGCCCGTCGCCGCCGCCTCAGCCGCCTCACTCTCGTTCCCCGGCATCCCTTTCATTACCAGGTCTCTGAGTTGACAATTGATGCGCCGCTGCCGTCCTTGGGGACGATGCTGGTGGCTGCCCGTGTAGCTGTTGGGCAACTGCCAGGCGACGTACTGCCTCCCTTTGGGTCCTTGCCGACCACGGAAGTCTTCTAACACAAACAGGGCTTGACCTTGCGCCC
>SLGK01000140.1 GCA_007123775.1 Anaerolineae bacterium
CGCCAAACATCACCTGCCGCGACTGGTTGATGCGCCCCAGGTTGCCCGTCGCCTCTTCCAGAAAGCCCGCCAGCCGCTTCTCCAGCAGCAGCGACTTCTCCCACAGCAGTTCTTTGGTCACAGCCGACGCCGGTCCCAGATAGACCATTTTGGTACGAATACGGCCGTTGACCCGCCGCCCTTTCTGCAAGCTGGCCACCATCTCGCTGTCGCCGCCGCGCCGCTTGTCTTGCTTGTAGGTGATGGTGTAGATGCCGTGGGGCAGGACGACGATCTTCCGCTCCGGCCGCCGCAGCCAGTTGGGACGCAGGTCCTCGAACCATTGCAGCCGCACCTGGCCGAGCATCTGTATCGCCGCTTGCGCCAGCGGGGACAGCCGGGCAAAGGGCAGCAGGTATTTCATCCGGTATTCCTGGTAGATGTTGACCAGCGATTCCCATTCCAGGTCGCCCACGGCCGCAGCCACGTCTTCCCAGGTGTGGTTGGTCAGCCGCATAGCCACGATGAGCGCGCCCCGGTACATCTGCTCCGGATACCAGCGCTGGCTGCTGCTGCCTATCAGGATGGTGAGCAGCTGGCGGAACAGGTCGGCCGTGTCGGCTGGGGGATCGGCTTCGCGCCCCTGAACCGCCCATTCGACCGGCCGGGGCACCAGGTCGCGCCGCCGTCCTTCGGGCAGTCGCCAGGCCAGGTTGTCGTCGCCTGTTTCGTCCGTATCAATGCTTTCGCTGGTGTCAATCAGGGTGTAGTGGCGGGCGGCCAGGGACTTCCAGCCACCGTTGAGTCCCCGTATGTGGACCCAGGCGTAGGTCTTAAGGGCGTTGCGGGCGCAGGCGTAGGCGAAAGTCAGCGGCCGGTCGCGGTGTTCGAGGAAGGCCAGCAGCGCCGTCTGTTTCATGTCTTCCCAATGAACCTGCCACTGGCGGCGGTCGAACTGATACTGCCGCCCCAGCTCGCGGGCCAGGCCGCCGGCACGTCGTTGCAGTTCGTCCAGGGGCAGATCGGCGGTGCGGGGGAACGGTGTGGCCAGACCACTTTGGGGTAGACCAGGCTGGCTGCCGCTTTGGGGGAAACTGCTTTCTGGCAAGATGCTTTGTACTGGGCTGCTTTGTGATAAAATACTAACGGTATTCATGACGATTCCTCCTGACAAATCCAACTCCCGCAAAGAACCTGGGTTTGTCGCTATAGGGGGTGGATACAAAAAAGAGGCGCAGCCATTCCCGTTGGGAGTCGCTGCGCCTCTTGCTTTACCTGGCTACAGAGGGTGTCTGTGCCTGGGCTAGAAGGGTATTTCGCTGTCGTTCTGGTCGGGCGGGCCGTTCTCGCCGCTGCCGCCCAGGAACTTGACTTCGGTGGCCGTCAGCTCAAACGAGGCCGCCACCGTGCCGTCCTGCCGCGTCCACAGGCGGGGGCCACCGCTGGCCGGGTCGGGCCGCAGCCGTCCCTCGACCATCACCTGCCGTCCTTTGCTCAGGTAGGTGTTGGCTGCCTCTGCCTGCCGTCCCCGCACCGACACGCGGAACCAGGTCGCTTCTTCCTGAATCTCGCCGGTCTGCCGGTCGGTCCATTTGCGGTTGGTGGCCATGCTGAAATTAGTCACGGCCGTGCCGTCGCTGAAATACTGCGTGGTGGGGTCGCCCCCCAGATTGCCGACAACGATTATCTTTTGGTACATGATTGGTCTCCTGTTGTTGAAATAGGTGGATAAGTTGGGTCAGGGCCATAACATAAACCAGGCTATGCTAAGGCGATGGGTACGGTCGCTGCCACGGTTGTGGGCGCGGTGGTGGGCACGGTGGTGCGCGTGCCGGTGGCCTCCGTACCGGTGGCAACGGCCGTAACAGGGCAGGGGGGTTGGCATGTGCGCCACGCCCGGCCCGCTGACAGGGGAATCTCATTGGCTGCCTCCTTTGGTGTATGGGGATGTGCTGTTGTCGGGGTTGGCTCTCCCCTGACGGCTAGAACGGGAGATGCGGGCTGTCGCCGAGACGGTCGTAAACCAGGTGGACCGGCGGCCGGGACAGGTAACACGACCAGCCGGACGGCCGTATCTGTTCTTCACCCAAAGCGACCGCATAACTCAGGCGCACCTGGCCCCAGCCCCAGCGACCCCAGCGGCCACCCGCCTGTTCACGGCAGGGGCAGGGCAGGTTCAAGCTGACAGCCGCGTCCCGGTGGTCCAGGACAAAGCAGTCGTTGAGGTCCAGGTGGAAGGGGCCAAGCCGGCCGCTGTAGCTGCCCTCCCAGGCGCTGTGCCGCTCGTCGTAGTCGGCCGTCCAGCGGCTAAACAGCAGGCGGTAGATCAGGGTGAATAGCAACAGGGCCAATGATTGGCGCAGACGGGTGATTGATTCGGTAAACATAGAAGCACGCTCCTTTTCGCTAAATGAAACGCTGAAACAAACAACAACCTTCTTCCTATCTCTTCCTTCTTCCCTCTACCTTCTGCCCTCCAACACGCCTCTCTCGCGCAGCAGGCGCACGGCCTCGCCCCAGGCATCCAGGGCCATGTCGCTTTGATGGGGCACCCATTGTGCCTGGGGTCTGGCTGGCTGCGTGGCCTGACGGCCGTTACCGGGCAGATGCTTCTGGTTGGGGGACAGGTAAATCGCTTTTTGGGGATTGGGTTGGTCTGACATGGGGAAACCTCCTTTGGGGGTGAATGGGGGTGAATAAACGCAAAAAAGGCCGGTCCAGGCACAATGCCCGAACCGGCCCATTCTCACCCCGCTTACGGCCGACAGGCCGTCAGGGAGTTGGTTATCCTTTTATGCTGCTCTATTTGTTGCCACTTTTCATGCGCGTTCGGCTAGTTCCAACACAAAACTGTATGTAGTATCCCGTAAATGTAGGATTCCATAAAGATTGAGATTCGTCCTGCAATGTTTGAGACCCGTCCCGTAATGTTTGAGACTAATTCTGGCAGCTTTTTGGCAAAATCAGCGGATTACCAGAGGCACAAGTCCGTTTGAGCGAATATTTCCAGGTAGGATTTTCTTCGGTATTTTTTCGCCCAATGTAGGCCAGTCTCAGTCTTTGCGGGACAAATGTAGGTCAGTCTCAAACTTTACGGGACAAGTTTCCGGTTCTTCTTATCCCTCCCAGAGTATTCAGTCTCAATCTTTACGGAATGAGTCTCAAACATTGCGGAATCCTACAGTAAATAATGGCACTCGTCCTGTAAAAAGTGGCAACCGTCCCGTAAATATTGGCACTGATAAGCTGACCCCAGAGAAAAACTTGTAGGATTTTTTACTCGACCTGTAGGGCATTGTGTAGGCTACTGCCACTTTTTACGGGATTCTGCAGGCGGGCCTGGGACTGTGCCGCCGGCGACTCTACGGGACAGGCTGGAGGGCGATCCCTGGCTGATGACCGCGGCCCGTGAGCGGCTGCGGCCGGCTTTAGATGACCTGCTGGCAGCAGCCGCGCCCGTCACTTCGCAGATAATTCCGCTACCAACAACTGCACCTTGACGGCTTGCCCTTACTGCTTGCCGACAGCCAGCCAAAACCAACGGCAGGCACATTACAAGACCAAAGTTTCTTTGCACCTACGCCCATGTCACAATAGTCATCCCATCCACGCCACCAGTTCGAGAAACAAACGACACGCATCTGCCACACTATACCACATCAGCCGACAACACCTGTACCTGGACCGGCGGCTGTAGGCGTCTAAACGATGTGCAAATAGATCACAAGGAGGTGGCATCACACGAAAATGCTCATGTGTAGTTATCATTATAATGCTTCCATTTTCAAATAAGGGGAAAATCATGAATAAAAGTATGTCAAAACAAGGTGGACTTATTGCGCTGACGCTGGCCGCATTGCTGCTAATTATAAGTTGGGGCAGCAGCGTTTATGCCAACGACGTCACACTCAATGAAGCAAAAACAGATCATACCGTAGATCATACCGTAGAGGTTGATCCTCAGCTTCTGGCCGAACTAGAGGCAAACGGCCGTGCCGACTACCTGATCTACTTCAGGCAAAAAGCAGACCTGTCACCCGCCTATAAGATGGACTGGCAGGAGCGCGGTCACTTTGTCATGAACAGGCTGCGCGAAACGGCCGAAACCAGCCAGAAAAACGTCCGCGCCTACCTCGATAGCGAAGGCGTGGCCTACCGCCCCTTCTGGATCGACAACATAATCGCCGTTGAATCAGTGGGTCTGAGTACCCTCAACGGGCTGCTCAACTTCTCTGAAATCGAGCGCATTCAAATGGCGGTCGATATGTTCCTCATCGAGCCGGAAGCACCCTCCATGACCAACGAATTGTTAGCCAGCATCCTGGCCCCGGAACCAAACCTGGTCCAGGTTAAGGCTACTGACGCCTGGGCACTCGGCTTTCGCGGTGAGGGCACCGTTATTGCCAACATCGACTCTGGTGTGCGCTACACCCACCAGGCATTAGTCAACCAGTATCGCGGCAATTTGGGTGGCGGCACCTTTAACCACAACTTTAACTGGCTCGACCCCGACGGCGGCACCACGTCACCAACCGACACCAACGGCCACGGCACCCACGTCATGGGTACTATGATTGGCTACGATGGCGGCGCCAACGAAATCGGCGTGGCCCCCGAATCAGAATGGATTGCCTGTCGCGGCTGTCTGACCGCAAGCTGTCCCGCAACAGCCCTGTTGGCCTGTGCCGAGTGGATTGCCGCGCCTTACGCCATTGGCGATCCCGGCAGTGCCGATCCCGATCTACGCCCCCTTGCTGTTAACAATTCCTGGGGCAACTGCCAGCAGGTTTACAACGACTGGTATCAGGGAGTGGTGGACGGCTGGCATGCGGCCGGTATTTTCCCCATCTTCGCCAATGGCAACTCTAGCAACTGTGGCTACTCGTCCCCACCAGGGCTAAATACCGTGGGTAATCCGGCCCGCTACGGCAATGTGACCGGCGTTGGCTCCAGCGGCACCAGCAACGGCATGTACGCCCCCCACTCCAACTGGGGACCGACCGATAACCCCGACACCGTGAATCCTCAGCCCGGCTGGGCCGACCTGAAGCCGCAGGTGATTGCCCCCGGCGTCACCATTCGCTCTAGCGTTATCTCTAGCGATTCCGCCTATGCCAGCGCCGGCTGGACCGGCACCTCGATGTCGGCCCCCCATGTTGCCGGTATGATTGCCTTGATGTGGCAGGCGGCACCTTGCCTCATTGGCGACTACGCCACGACGGAAACGATTATTGAGCAGACAGCCACCCCCATTATGTATGACGACCTGGGCACGGGCGCCCGCTGGCCCAACTACGCCACCGGCTGGGGCGAAATCAACGTCCTGGATGCCGTGCTAGAAGCACAGTCAGCCTGTGGTGGTTCCGGTACGATAGCCGGTATCGTCACGGCTGCTGGCACGGGCGATTTACTGGCCGGTGTGAACATTGAAGCGACCCTCAATGTAACCACCACACTCGTCGCTATCACGAATGCGGCCGGCGAGTATGACATTCAGATGGCCCCCGAAGGTACCTATGAGATGACGGCCAGCCTCTTTGGCTACCTGCCTGAAACTGTGACTGGCGTCGATGTCGTTTCTGGCACGGTAACTATTCAAGACTTTGTGTTGACACAGGCGGACAGCGCAGTGGTCAGTGGCGTTGTCACCGACATCAATACCGGCTGGCCGTTGTATGCCCGCATTGATGTTGACGGCGTGCCCACCGGTCCTTTCTGGACCGATCCGGCGACCGGTTTTTACAGCATTACCCTGCCCGAAGGGGCGACCTACGATTTTGAAGTTTCTGCTTTTGTGGCCGGTTATCTGCCGGAGATGGTTTCTGTTGGCCCGCTGCTGGGTGACGAGACGGTCAATGTGGAGCTGGATGTCGATGTAGTTGCCTGTAACGCGCCGGGCTATCAGCCGGACCCAGCCTCCGAAGACTTTTATGACTTTGAGGCCGATGATGGCGGCTTTACCGGCACGGTCGATTGGGAATGGGGCACTAATTATAGCTGGGTCGGCGCTGCCTGTGATGGCGTCAGTTATCCGCCACCGGGCGCCTTTTCCGGCGTGGGTATGTGGGCCACTGTTCTCAACGATTGCCATGCCAATACGGGTACGTTCAGCAACCTTTCCTTTAGCGCCGACTTGACTGGTCAATCCTCGGCCATTTTGCAATGGTGGGATTGGTATGATGTGTTTGAGCCGTTTGATTATGGTGAGGTGTATGTCAACAATACGCTGGTCTATGATCGGGCCACCAGCTACGTTATTCCCACGGAATGGGAGATGCACGAGGTTGATCTGACGCCGTTTGTAGGTGATGTGATTGACATTGAGTTCCGCATGTTTGCCACGACGGTGATCAACCGGGCTGGCTGGTACATTGATGATGTGCTGGTGGGTGAACACTCCTGTGTGCCTCAGGCTGGTAGTTTGGTCGTGGGTAATGTTTACGATGACAATACCAACGATGCGTTGAGCGGGGCGATGGTGGTCAATGATAGTGGGTTTGAAGCAACGGCCGTTGACACCCCTGAAGACTCGGCCGTTGCTGACGGGTTTTATACCCTGTTTGCCCCCGAAGGCAGCAATGTTCTAACGGCTACGATTGCCACGGCAGGCTATGGCCCGGATACGGCCATGCTGACCGTGAACGATGGCGAGACTGTGGCCCTGGACTTTAACCTACCGGCCGGCTGGCTGGCAGCCGATCCGTCGGCCCTGACTGTCAGCGTGGTGCAAGGGTCTACAGATACCCATTTGTTGACGCTCAACAACAGCGGCGGCCTGGCCGTTGACTTCCAGATTCAGGAACAGGATGGCGGCTACAGTCCGTTTATGGTAGCTGGTGCTGGTGAGTCGCATATTGCCGATATTGGTGATGAGTGGGAGACGATGGCCCCCTTACCGGCCGGCCGTGTCTTCAATGCCGTTGTAGCCGATCAAAATGGCTACGTTTATGTCATCGGCGGTACCAGTGATCCTGCTGGCAACGTACCGACCAACACCAACTATCGGTATGATACCAACAGCAATACCTGGTCCACCATGGCACCACTGCCCGCGCCCCTGATGTCTCCCAATGGGGTTGAGGTCAACAACAAGATTTACATCCCCGGTGATTCGAGTACGGCAAACACCTATGTCTATGATATTGCCACGGACAATTGGTCTACCATTCCGGCCAACGGTGGCTACACCGCCCGCAACTATTACCAGATTGTCGCTATCGGGAGCGACGTCTATGTTCTGGGTGGTATTGTAGCGGCCGCCAATGCCAGTACGAGCGAGGTATGGGTGCTGGACACAACGACCGAAACCTGGTCGGCCGGCGTACCTATGCAGAATACACGCGTCAGCTTCTCGGCAGCGGCTATCGACGGCGCGATCTATGTAGCGGGTGGCGTGGCCTTCCCCGGCTTTGTCCCGGACATGACAGCCGAAAAATTCGATGGCACTACCTGGAGCTTTATCGCCAGTGTGCCCGATGGCGGTGGTACCTACACTCGTTGGTCTTACAATGCGGCGGCTCATGGTGCAGATGGCTTGTGGCTGGCCGCCGGCCGTCGTGACGCGGGCTGGAATGTGCTCAATCACGCCGGTTACTACGACCCGGATACGGATACCTGGACTGTCTCGCCTGACATCCCGTCACTGGCACAGGGTCGGGTTTATATGGAAGGCACCGTAGCCAGTGATGGGTATTTCTATGTCATTGGCGGTCGCAACAGCGCCGGGAGTGTGATCTACACAGACAATGAGCGTCTGTATGTGGGTTCGCCTGAGACCCCCGGTGTCTTTTGGATGACTCAGGACCCGGAAACGGGGACGGTGCCGGCCAATGATTCGTTCGACGTAGAAATCACTTTTACGGCCTTCCCCACTATGTCATTGGGAACGTATACGGCCACGCTGCGCATCGATACCGATCAGCCGGTTAATAACCGCATTGACATACCGGTCACAATGTATGTGGTTGTACCGCCGGAGATTGCTGTTGACCCTGACGAAATCAACTCAACCCAGTTTGTAGATATGCAGAGGACCCGCATGCTGGAGGTTAGCAACCTGGGTGGAGCGGACCTGGAATGGCACTTTGGCCTGGCACCGCCAACTGTCCTTTACGACAACGGGCCATTAGTGACCCATGTGGGTACCGGGCCTGGCGGCGCTGATGAAAGCGCCATGCAGAGCAGCCTGGGCATGACGACGTTTGGAGGTAACGTATCAGTGCCCGCGTTCCGTATAGCCGATAACTTCACCGTTACCGTGGGCGGGTGGCAGATTGACCAGGCTGTCTTCTACGCCTACCAGACCGGTTCAGGCACAGCGTCAACCTTCACCGTTGTGAACTTCCGAATCTGGGACGGGCCGCCTGACGACCCGGCCAGCAATGTCGTCTTTGGCGATGATTCAACCAATCGCTTTGAGTCCACCGACTGGACCAACATCTACCGCCGTTCGGAAACGTCGCCCGGTAATACACAGCGACCAATCATGTATATTGTCGGTGAAGCCGGCGTTAATCTGGCTCCGGGAACCTACTGGATTGACTGGCAGTTGGACGGCACGTTGGCCTCTGGCCCCTGGCAGCCGCCTATTACCATCCTCGGCGAAACAACCACTGGCAACGCCTTGCAGTTTAATGGTACCAACTGGCAGGCCTTCCTGGATAGCGGCACAAATACGCAGCAAGGCGCGGTATTCCAACTGTGGGGGGCTCCAGAGGTTGACTGTGACGATCCGGCGGATCTCCCCTGGCTTGACGTATCGCCCGACAGCGGCGTTACTCCTGGCAGCGAGACTGATGAAGTGGCAGTAACGCTGGACTCTACCGGTTTGGCGCCTGGCACCTACACGGCAAACCTGTGTGTTATCAGCAACGATCCTACCAACCCGGTGGTTGAAGTCCCGGTAACAATGACGGTAGAGGAAGAACCTATCATCGGTCTGCAAGCGACCAATGACAGCCCGACAGTTTTGGGTAATGCCACTACCTTGACGGCGACGATTCAGACCGGCACGAACGTGACTTTCACCTGGGATTTCGGCGACGGCACGACTTTGGTCAATGTCCAACCTGCCATCACAAGCATCAATGACTTCTCCGGTGACTTTGACCTGGCCAACTGGACGCTGGTCAACGACCCGCCTGGCGTGGATGGCAGTTATAACAGCGAACCCGGCCCGCCCATCGAACTGTATGTGGTCGGCGGCAACGACGGCGTGGGCGGCGTCACCGACTTTGAGATCACCATTCCCGAAGATGGCGTTATTAGCTTCAACTGGGGCTACCAATCAACTGATACTAGTTGCTGGGACACCGGCGGCGTGGTCCTTAACGGCGTCTACGACCAGTTAGCCTGTAAAAACCCTGGAATGCCTTTCTTTGATGGACTCTACAGCGTAGCCGTAGAAGCTGGCGATACCTTCGCCTTCCGCATCTGGATCGATGATGGTCTGTTCGGGGCCGGCACGTTCGGCGTAACGAACTTTGACTTCCAGCCGTCGTCCGTAGGCGACATTGACGTTGTCGCGCATACCTATCCCGATGCTGGCTCGTATACGGCAACCGTCACCGCTACCAACTCACTTGGCGCCGTTGTGACCACGACGATAGTAGAGATTGTGGCCGACGAGTATGGCGTGGAACTCTCCCCGACGACAGACGATGCTTCTGGCGACCCTGGCGACGTGGTTGAGTATACCCTCACCATCACCAATACCGGCAGCGTATCTGATACCTTTAACTTGATGGCCAGTGGTAATGATTGGGATGTGGATCTGCCCGATGAAGTGGAACTGGATGCTGGCGCGTCTACAACCTTTATCGTAGCAGTGACGGTACCCACCGATGCCGCTGCTGGCGCCAGCGATACTGCAATGATCACGGCGACATCAACAGAAGACCCCAGCGAGTCGGCTTCTTCGGAATTAACGACTACAGCTAACGCTGTCTATGGCGTGGAACTCTCTCCGGATACAGCGGCTCAGAGCGGCCTGCCTGGCGAGATTGTAACCTACACCTTAACCGTTACTAATACTGGCAATGCCACCGACAGCTTTGGCTTTGACGTTGCCGGTAACGCCTGGGGTGTTGGTTTGCCAATGACAGTGACGCTCGATATGGGCCAATCGGTTGACGTTGCCGTGACGGTAGAGGTTCCGGAAGACGCGGCGGCTGGCGACTACGATATGGCTACAGTGACGGCTACCTCGGTCAATGATCCCTCGGCTACCGCAGCCTACGATTTGACCACGTTAACCACGACGGCCGGCGCTGTCTACGGTGTGGCGCTCGCCCCGGTCACGGCCGCCCAATCTGGTATGCCCGGCACGGTTGTGAGCTATACGCTGACGGTCACCAACACCGGCAATATCACCGACGTCTTTAGCTTTACCGCCTCTGGCGATAAGTGGACAGTCGTCTTACCCTCGCCAGTTACATTGGATATGGGCGAATCGGCTGATGTGATGGTAACGGTAGAGATTCCGTCTGATGCGGCTGCCGGTGCTAACGATGTGGTGACAATCACGGCTACATCAACCGGCGATGCTGGCGTGTCGGCCTCGTCTACCTTGACGACCACGGCCGAAGTTGAACCTGATCCGGATCCGGAGTTCATACTCTATCTGCCGGTTATTCTCCATAACTAGGCCTGTATTCTGAGCCGGCTGCTTTTGGTGGCTGACTCATAAACAGGTAGATAAAAACGGCCGTTACCCGCGGGTAACGGCCGTTTTTTTGGACAAATTCAATAATATAGGTAGCAGTGGCGAGGTAAGTGATAAATGATGATAATGTGTCACATGATACTTGTCACTTTCAATGGCAGCTGCCGTTTTGTCGGTGTTTTCCCACAGGCGAACCTCTTCCCGTTTGAACTCGTCTGTATATGTTCGTCTTTTTGTTGTCATGTTTTTCCTCCGAAAAAAGTGTATCGGGTCTTAACTGAATGTCCACTTTTTCGGGGGAAGGTCAAAAGGGGTTGACAAACCGTAAAGAGAAGAGAATCAGGAATACCAGCGTGAGCCAGTTGGTTTTTAGTCTAAACTATGCCAAGTTTTCGAACATACCGAGACACTTTCTCTAAATGCTCACGAAATTTGCCCCCACTTTGTCCTGGTCTCCAAAAAGAGTAACAACTAATACTTGAAAATATATGTAGATGGGATAGAATGTATGTTCTATACACACATGTGCAAGGCATGCAAATTAGCGATAATCGACCTGATGAAAGCAGATTGCTATGCGGACCATAAAGCGGATTAGCTACCCACTCAACCAAAACAAATATGCGGCTATCCGGGAGA
>SLGK01000297.1 GCA_007123775.1 Anaerolineae bacterium
CAATTTTCTGACCTCCTTCTCATCGGCCGGACCAACGGCAGAGGCATTTGTCAAGCCGGACGTATTGGCGCCGGGTGGCCATATCGTGGGTCTCATGAAGCCTGATACAACGTTGGGCATGGCTTTCCCTGACCAGTTTGTGGCCGAAGACTACTTTGCTATGTCTGGCACCTCGCAGGCCACGGCCGTTGTCAGCGGCATTGTGGCCCAGATGTTGGCGGTCGATCCCTACCTGTCCCCCGATGATGTGAAGTGTCGCCTGATGACGACGGCCCAGGTGGCCGTGGACGCACAGGGCCAACCGGCCTACAGCGTCTTCCAGCAAGGGGCCGGCTTGGTCAATGCTTACGACGCCGTCTACAGCAACGCCAGCAGTTGTGCCAACCAGGGCCTGGATATTGACGCCGACCTGGCCGGCACGGCCCGTTTTCAAGGGCCGGCCAGCCGTGACGCCGACGGTAATTATTACCTGAACGACATGAACGGGGCTGGCTTTGTCTGGAGCGGCGGCTTTGTCTGGTCCGGTGGTTTTGTCTGGTCCGGTGGTTTTGTCTGGTCCGGCGGTTTTGCCTGGAGCGGCGGTTTTGTCTGGTCCGGTGGTTTTGCCTGGAGTGACAGCTACGTCTGGGACGCCGGTTTTGCCTGGAGCGCGGCCGATGTGGCTGTTAACCAGTGGGTCGAACACGAAGAATTACCATCTCCTATCCCGTAGCCGCAAAGCGAGGTTGGCCCTTTACCCATAGCGTTGCCTGAAGGTGACAGGCCTGGTGTAAGTATTGCCAGGCCTGTTTACTTTCTTCGGCCAGTGCCCGGCCAAAGACAGTGTGACAGCAGGCGGGGTTATACGGCTGTCCCTGCCAGAAGTAGCGCGTTTCCTGCCGTTAGCGGAGGATAACACTTCTCCTACACAATACTAACTAAACTCCTACACACCAGCCATATACTTTCCCCTCCAATCCGTATATCCTTACAATCAAATATTGTTTTAAGCGCGGAAAGCTCTTTTCCTAACCTTTAATTGGAGTTCATTATGCACACGTTCCAGCTTAGACGAAGCTTCCAATGGCTGCTTTTTCTTGGTGTTCTGTCGGTCAACATCTTCGTAACGACGGCCGTTATCTGCGATGCCGCTGTTTCAGAGGCGGGCACAGCCCAGGAGACCGCTGCTTAAGGGTACCTTGCATATTCGCGCAGAAATGTGTAATAGGAACCGGTTCCAAGTCACTTATGGGCCTTCCAGAGTGAAAGCAATTCGGTATCTTGCATGACAAAATAGCGGTAGGCATTGTAGCTTATCGGTTTGACAAGTTGTGGATTAACAATGTCTTGGATACGACGCAAGGGGACGCGCATTTGAAGATGCTCCTTGATGGTGTCTCGATACGGATCCAGTACTCTATGCTTGTCACGGCTACCTTTTGGGCGACCTAACTTCTTTCCCTTAGATCGAGCTGCTGCCAGCCCCTGCTTCGTGCGTAATGAGATAAACTCCCGTTCAGCTTCAGCAAAATAACTGTAAATAGCCAGCAACAACTTGCGATGAGACCCTGCGGTGGAGAGTTCGGGTTGCCGCACAAAAATAATCTCCACTTTTTGCTCCCCCAATCGGTTAATGATCTGAATCACCTCAAACATATTCCGGCCAAGCCTGCTGAGTTCAGCCACTAT
The DNA here is from genome assembly GCA_007123775.1 of Anaerolineae bacterium. Lineage (GTDB taxonomy): Bacteria > Chloroflexota > Anaerolineae > Promineifilales > Promineifilaceae > SLGK01. The sequence continues at coordinate 1,669 of SLGK01000297.1, forward strand.
AAGCGTGTCTCCGGCCGTCAATTCATTCAGTAATTCATCAATACGGCGTTCGCGTGTGCTTTTGCGAGATGACATTTCAACACTGATGAAATGATCAATGGGCAGTTTATGCTGTTGGGCATATTGGAGCAACAAATGCTCTTGTTTTTGAGTATCTTGCTCGTCTGTGCTGATACGAATGTATCCAATAGTTTTCATGTCCTGCTCCGGCAACTATGAAGAAGAAAGGTAAATTGCGTTGTTCTTTGTATCATAATGCACCAAAATAGGCGACCGTATCTATGTATCAAGTTATTGCAAAGAAAGGGTCGTTTGTTTATGAAATCACATGCTTATACTCATCAAGAGCTGGTGCGCGTAGCTCAGTTTACGCCGGATGATCTCGCTAGAATTCGCGAATGCCGACAGGAGCATACCTGTTTGGGCTTTGCCTATCAACTTGCCTTTGTGCGCCTACACCACCGTTTTCCGGCTCAACAACCACTTGAAATGGATGATGAAATTGTAACCTATGTCAGTGTTCAGCTTAATATTCCTGCCTCATTGATTGTCGCCTATCAGCAGCAGCGTCGCACGATTGTGAACCATCAACAAGAACTACGCATCTATTTAGGAGTGCGTCGTTTCGGTGAAGCAGAGCTTGGTGTACTTGAGGCGTATCTTTTTGATGAAGCCTGCCGCCTGGAACAAACAGGCCCACTCTTGAATCAGGCCAAAAGATTCCTCAATGCACAATCGATCCTTTATCCCAGTGAAGAGGTGTTGCGTCGCCTCGTTGTTAAGCAGCGACAAATGGCTCGTGATCATATCTATGAACGCATTGCTAACTCCCTTACCCAGGAAACAGTAGAAAAGGTGGATGATCTATTAGAAACGAACGATGCCTATTTCACACCCTTGCACACACTCAAACAACCACCGGGCCGGCCATCTCCGGCCGCAATCTTGCGGTTAACCAACAAGTTGGAACTCGTTCGGGCGACTGGCGTGTTGCCCATCGATTTGTCGTGGCTCAACAATAACTACCAGCGGTCACTGGCCCGTTATGTCCATCACCGTTCAGCCGGCCGTTTAAAGCAACTGAAAAGTGATCGCCGCTGTGCGCTTTTGGTTTGTTTTTTACACCAACTGTATGCCGATACCATTGATTTCCTGATCGAGATGCACGATAAACTGATGACCGGTGTTTACAGTCGAGCCGAAAACAATATTGCCAAGGAGATGAAACGACGACGGCGGGCCATTGATCGTTCTTTGACTACATTTCGCACGTTGGGAACCGTCATTCTGGATGATTCGATTGCCGACAG
>SLGK01000244.1 GCA_007123775.1 Anaerolineae bacterium
ATCCGCGCACTAGGATCACCCAGCAATACAAACGTATCGCTCACTTCGCGTAGGCCGTTGCTGCGTTCCACGTCCAGCGTCAGCTTGGCGTTTTGGAAAGCGTCGCCAATCCGCTCGATGTCGGGATCGACCATACTATCTAGCAGGCTTTGGGCGAACGGCTCTTGATGGCTGGAAAGGGTCAGGCTGGTGGCGGCCACCGTCAGGACCGGGCCGTGGCGGTGGGTCAGCATCACTTCGGCCAGGGATGGTTGGGTGGGGTGGGCAAAGAGACCGGTCAAACAGGTCAACTGCACCACGATGGGTGGGTTGGGCTGGCGCAGTTGGGTGACGGCATCCAGGCTAAAGATGTTTTGCCGGCCCCACCGTGCCAGGCTGCCGTGACCGATGTAGGTAGCCAGCCAGGCCCCTTCATTCCAACGGGCGGCTACTTCGTCGGCCTCAACGCCGTTGAGAAGCGTCATCTGCGCCATGTCCAGGCCAGCCTGTTCCCACAACCGGTTGGCGATACCGGCAAACTGGGCTTCGCTGGCGTCGGTGGCAAAGAGGGCGGAATCAACGGCCGTGCCTGCCTCATAAGCCAGCGTGCGTTCGACCAGATTTTCGACCTCAGCCACTGTGGAGACCGGCCAGCGGCCCACTGCCATTTCCGGTCGCATATCCCCCGTGACATCTACCAGACGGGAGTCGCTGACCGTTTCGCCGCTGTACTGTACGGGGACCATCGGTGAGGGAATAACATTGTCGGGGGCTTCGCCCAAATAGTTGCGGTAATCGGCGGTGGCGTTGCCCACAATCAAGAGGTAGCGGGGTTGGGGCGACTGCCAGTTTTCGTAGGCGTGGCGCACGAAATTTTGGATGGCGGTCGGTGTGGGCGCACCGTAGCCAAAAGCGTCATAGACCTCAGCCACCGGCACCACGACTACGCTGAGGCCCTCTTCCTGGCGGGCGGCGACCAACGGGGCCAGGGCCGGAGCCAGCGCATCGGTGGTTAGAATAATCAGGTCGGCCTGCTGCTCGCTGCTGGCCCAGTTGCTCTGACGCAGCGGTTCTAGCCGTTCTGGTTGGGCGAAGCCGTTGGGGCCAATGGCGGCGATCTGTTCTGGCTGCTCTGTGCCAAAGCTGAAATGGGTGGGGTCAACGGCCGTTAACCGGCGCGGCTGGTCGGGATCAGTCAAATCAAGCAGCAGAGGGGGCTGGCTGAAGCCGTCCAGTTGGTAGGCGTCGGCCTGGGGCCAAAAAATTAACCGGTCGTTGTGGGCAGTGGCCGGGGCGGCATATTGAATCTCGATCCAGTTTAGCTCCATGATGTCCAGCGGGGCGGCACCGGGTACGCTGTTGTCCAGAATCACCACGTTGGGGCCGGATTGGAGGATGTGGGGGGGAACGGCCGTTTCTGCCAGATGGGCTACCTGTCCGTCCCAACGAATGGTGTCTATGTAGGTGTCGTTGATTATCAGGTCAAAGTCATGATCATTTTCAATGTTGACATTGGTGGTTGTGCCCCACAGCTTGAGGTGCATAGTGACCGGTTGGTCGCTGGCGACGGCCGGCAGGTCGAGCGTCAGGGGCAGGGTGCGCCCCTGACCGATAGTGGCCCAATACCAAAGGTCACTGTCATCGTTATCCCCGTCGCGACGAGTTTCGGCCAGATATTTGTTGTTTTCTTCAAAGTGGCGGCGTGTCTGGACGATGGTCTGGCCGTCGCTGGACGCTTCCAGGCTGGCCTCGGTCATGAGCAAACCTGCTTCCTGGTCTACGCGCAGCAAATAGGGGCGAACGGCCGTATAGCGGTTCGTAGGGACCTGGCCGTAAAAGATGAGGCTGTCTTTGTCAATAAGGTAGGGAACGGCCGTGCCCTCGCTGCTCAGGTGCAGGCCGTCGGCGGCTAGTTGGTCTACCAGCAGGCCCGCCTGCTGCAAATCAGCCAGCGACAGGCGGTAGACGTCACTCTCTACGACCATGATCTTGAGGGTGTCGGTGGACCACTCGCCAAAAGCGGGCGGGGATTGGTCAACTTGAGGTGAACGGCAGGCAAGCAGGCTGAGCAGGACCAGCGCCAGCAGAAATCGTTTCATCCTATTCCTGCTTGCGCTTGAAAAGATAGATCGAGCCAACGACGCTCACAATGAAAATAAGCAGGGCGACCAAAAAGCCGCCCCACAGCAGTACCAGGTTGCCAAATGAAGTGCCGGATTGGACGGCCGTTGCGCCCGAAGTGGCTGAACTATCGTCAAGCTGTGTCTGGTCGCCTACGCTGGGCAGTTCTGGTCCGTTCTGGTCCGCTTCGTCGCCGCTAATGGAGACGCCACTGCCAACCTGCGGCGGCACTCCTTCCGGCTGGCCGTGGGCAATGGCACCGTCGCCCGCTTCTTCCAGGCCGCTGGTTGTGGTGCGGGGAATAGCCTGGGCCAGGGCGGTGTTGTTGCTACCGCCCGCTGTGGCGGGCGTCGGGCTTGTTTGGGCACGAGGTGTGGCAGCCTGTGAACCCGTCTGGCTGCCCGTTGTCCCGGTTGATCCGGCCCCGCCCGTGGCCCCGGTTGTGGCCCCAGTTGTGGCCCCGGTTGTGGCCCCGGTTGTGGCCCCGGTTGTGCCGGTTGGCCCTGGTGACGTGCTGCTTGTAACGGCCGTGGCTGTGGCGGATGGCAAGGGAGAAGTGGTTCGGGGTGTGGCCGTTGGGGTAGAGGTGACCGCAATGTTGCCAGAAACGGCCGTGGCAGTGCTGGTTGGTCCGGCTGTATTCGTGGCGGTTGGTGTGACCGTATTACCCGCACCTGGTTGGGGGGTATTGGTTATCGTAGCTGTCGGTGTGGCCGTTGGGGTATTGGTGGGATTGCCAGGAACGGCCGTTTGGGTGGGGGTATTGGTTGGTACAGTCGTTGGTGTGCGGGTTGGGGTCGGTGTGGGTGGGGCACCGACGGTGATAGTAGACTCTTCCAGATGGACTCTGGTACCGTTAAACTCAATTTCGTCCAGGCGGTAGGTGTAGGTTTGGCCGAGAACGGCCGTGTCGTCCACCTCCTGGTACACTGAGCCAATAGCCGGACTCCCTTCAGCATCAACAAAGCCGATATTGTCCAGATAAACAAAAGCACCCGCAGACCCGGTACGCCGGTATATCTCAAAACCGGCCGTGCCCAGCTCCGTAGCTGTTTCCCAAGTTAGCGTAACGCCGTTGGCACCTGGCGTGGACGAGGTGGTAAAGTAGAGCAGTTCTACGTTTGTTGGTGTGGCGCCTGTTGGCGAATCGGCCTGTGCGTGCAGCCAGACAACTGACATGAGCAGTAAAGAAGACAGAACGATTAGCAAGGCCCGCATTGTGGTAGACAAATCTTTCACCTCGTCAAGTTTCTAACGAACAATAAGCGGCAGGTATAATTGGTTAGGCCCGACACTAGGCGGGGGCGTTGCCGACGGTGGGGTGCTGGTTGGCGTTGCCGTCGGCGTTGTAGTTGCGGTTGCCGTGGGCGTCGCGGTTGGGGTTTCCGACGGTATTGGCGTGAAGGTCGGTGTTGGTTCCTCATAGTCGCTGATGACGGTCGCGCTATCTTGCTGGTTGGCGGGGTTCAGATGCCAACCTGGTGACTCGGCCCTGGCCACATTGGGCAGCGGGCCACTAGTGGCCGGATCAACGACAGTAGATAGTGTAATGGTAAAGGCATCATTCCAGGCCAACGGCCCCTCAATAGTGAACGTCAACGTTTGACCAGATTGCGTAAGGGTAGTGGGAATGGTGGCGTTGTAGTCAACGAAGGTTAACCCGACAGGCAGCGTATCAATAACCGTCACCTGAGTGGCGTACAGACCGTCATTATACACCGATAGCTCAAAGTCAACTGCCTGACCAGGCACCACAATTTCTTCCGACGTGGATTTTTCCAGCCGCAGGTCGGGTCGGTAGAGCTGCAGGGCCGGATCGCCCTGCAGCACAAAGGAATAGACTTCTGACGGATGATAATTGCCGCCAATGTAGTAAATCTTGCCCTGGTGGACGGCATCACCCAGCGCGGTTAGCCCCATCTGAAAGGCACCTTCATACAGACCTTGCAGCAAAACAGAGTGTTCGAAGGTGTAGCCCAGGCCGGTTGAAGACCAGTGGGCCACGGAGCCAACGTTGTCCAGGTGCAAAAAGGCCTGGCTTAAGGCTGTCCAGCCGGGCCAGCCAAAATTACCGTCTAAACAATCGGCACTCAGGATGATGAGGGGCTTGCCCTCGTTTTCCCAGAAGTCGGTCATGGTACTGTCTAAGATGTTGATTCGAGGATTTGGAGGTGATGGTGATGAAGTTGTTCCCCATCGGTTGACGGATCCATGTCCCCGGTAGTTTAGAATCAGTGTGCCTTCGTCGTTAATGACATTGCCCATATCAACTTGGAGTTGTACCGTATCAGTATAGGAAAGACTGGGACGACACAGGTGTGTCTGGACCAAGCTGTCGGGTAAGTAGTTGCCTATCTGTTGATTGAGCAGGCAGAAGTTGCCGCCGCTATCTGTACTGTCGGCGACAAAAAGATATTGGTTTTGCCAATCCATTGGCGTAAGCTGGTTGGTGTCGTATTGAATGATTTTGTTGACAACATTAAATGTTTCAGTGAGGGTAGTGGTGGCCAGGCGGCCCAGGGCTATGTCGGGTAGCAGATCATCGCCAATCAAAGTCGTAAAGGGGTGGTCCGAAGGGATTGCCCCCTGAAAGCGATCTTCAAAGACGATATTGGTCAGCACGTAGTTGGGCAAATCGGCATCCCAGTCAAAAATGCCGACATAGCCGAGGCTGTACAGATTGCGCGGGTTGTAGTGGCCCAGACCAACCAGCGTAATGTAGCTGGGCGGGGTGTCCCAGGTGAGCAGGGCAGTGGTCAGGAAGTTCTGAATGGCGGCAGGTAGGGGCAGGCCGTGTCCATATTGGTTGATGATGTCTTCAATATCGACGACGTGGGTAGCCAGGTTGCCAAACTGTTCTTGGGCGCGATGGTCGGCCAATAGTGCGGCTGCTGGTTGGAAATCAGAATGGGTAATGGCTATCCAGTCGGCCCCACCGCTGGGGGCGATCGGGTTGACGGTGTAGGCTGACAGACCGGCTACACTTTTTACGCTGTCGGTGGTGGCGGCCACATAGAGTCGTTCGGCCGGGCCGTCATGGCCGATGGTGTAGGTGTAGGGACCGCTGCCGCTGATGTCGGCGCTGGTCAGGGTTATCTGATTTGGCTGGTAGCGGTCGCTTACATCCCAGACGATGGCTTGCTGGCTATCTGCCTCGGAGAAACTGCCCACCTGGAACTCTCTTGGTCCGGCGCTGCCATGGCTAAATTGGAGGTAATCGGCCACGGCCGTTAACTGCCGTTCATAGTCAACCGTTATCCGGTTGAAGAAGTAGCGAGGGTTAAAGGGATGGACGGTCCAATCGGTGGCAAAGACGACTACCACATCGTTCATATTCTCATTGAGATAGGGAGCGGGTACAGTGCCAGTGATGTTGACGTTGCGTAGCTGCTGCCAGGTGCGTTGGCCAAAAGTGGCATACTCATTCATACTGGCCCGCACGTCATAAAGAAAGTTCGTTGGTGGCGCGCTTGAGGCTTCGCGGGAGACGACTTCGACGGTATAGGCGGCGTCTGCGGCGCTGGCGCTGGTGACGGGATGGGGCAGGGTGATGGCAAAGGTTCTGGTCAGAATCTGGGCACCCTGATTGACAATATCCCAATACCAGGCGTCGGGGTCGTTGTCGAATTCATCCCATTTATTGGAAGCTGTTGTCCAGAACCTTTCTTCGGGGGCGCGGGTCACTTCTTGACGGAAGGAGTGTACGGCCGTATACCCTTGCCCCGCTTCATTGTCAATGGTTGGCACCAGGCTGGCCTGGCCGCCCACCCACAGCCAAAAGACGTTGTGGCTAACATATTGGCTCTCCAGGCGGGGACCGTCAAAGGCCCAGGCATAAAAGCGAATGCGGTCAGTGGGGGCAAAGCTGGCGGGGTCGCCAATAAATTGGTAAGCAACCGGCTGCCCGCCGTGCATCATTTCGATAGTACCGGGGTCTACGCTGGCCAGGTCTATTCCCAAATCGGCCAGCTCCTGGCCGGTGATTTCGTAGAGACCGTCGGCATCAATCTCAATTTTATAAGCCTCAATGCCCTCTGGCAGGGCCGGGTTGGTGGCTTGTAGATTGGCGGGGAAACTGCGCCAGGCGCGGCTGGCTTCATAATTGAGGGTCATGCCGGCCAACTGTCGCTCATGGTGGTTGTGGTAGTCGGCGGCCGGCCGCAGGTTGCTCATGTCGGCCGAAGTGAAATTGACCCGAACATCAATTTGTTGAGCCTGGCTTAGTTCTTGCGTGACGGGGTTGTAGCGCAGGGGATACAGGTGGAGCGATACCAATCGCACGTCCCGATAGTACATCGGTTCTGACAGGAAGTAGGCTTGTGTGGGATAGGGTTGGGAACGGCCGTATAATTCCGGATCGGGTTGATCAAGCAGCAAGGGGACGGTTTCAATATCACGTTGGGCATACGCCTCTCGTTCCGCTTCGGGTAGTTCGGCCGTTGGTTGCCCACTCATTTTGGGGGCCGCCCGCAGATAACCTACCTGACTGGTGGCAACGGCCGTTTCCTGCACTGTTACCGTCACCTCCGCTCCAGGAGGCACGGCCAGCCACGTCCGATAGTAAGGTAGCGCCGGCGCGCCTGATTGATGCAACGTTTCAGCCAACCCGTCCACAGTAACCACGTCACCCAGGACTTCGGCTGGGGGCAAGGACAGGCTGAAAGCCAGGCCAGTTTCATCAACCTGACGCAGCTCAGCCACAGCCTCGGTAACGAGCGGGAAACTACTGTTGCTCTGGGCCTGACTGTGCCAGGGTAGCCAGAATAGCAGCCCTAACAGCAGCGTTGCCACAAAAACCAAACTAAGGCGCGATAATTTCCCACGATGTGCGGGCGGCAACGACAGGTATCCAGATAAAAGCCAGTTAAACATTGTGTTCTTGCCACTCGATCAAATTGCGATTTTGAAGCTCTTCTAAGAATAGATACACATCCTGTTCTGCCTGAGTCTTTGTTACCTGGTACTGAGTACTCAAATGGGTCACAATGTCAGCAACGGAATGCTGTCTGGACAGCATATGCCAGATGACTGTGCCGATGCCGTTTAGAACACGCACTTCACCGGATTGGGGTGATACAATGACGGCATTGTCATCCAACTGTCGCCAGATAACCTCACCGGCAATCGTTGGTAGTGGCCTTGAAGCCTCAGAGTTCATGCTATTCTCTCCTCTCTCAAACCGGCAACGATCAACCCAATGCCGCACAAAAGCATAATGGTCAGAATGACGATGTCAATCGGCGTGGCATAAGGTACATGATGTGTCAACATATCATCATGATGTTGATTGACCGTCTGATTGTACTCAACCTCTTCCAGTAAATAATAATAGGTTGTATTGACCACGACGTCGTGGTCGCGAAAGGCGTAAGTGGCTCCGGAAAAGGCACTTCCCTCACTGGGAATCAGGCCCTCGGCTTCATTGACCAGCACAAAGTCACCATTGGGTGACGTGCTGCGATAAATGTTAAATCCGGCCGTGTTGATTTCCGTGTCGGTTTGCCATTCAATGGCAACCACCGGATTTGTAACCTGATAGTACCAATAACCGGCGGCCAAAAGCAGCCAGAGGCAGCCGATAAACAGCATTAAGCGGCTGCTATTATCGCTTCTTGCTGATTGGGCCATTATCTTCTGCTAATTACGGCAATCAGCCAGGTTGGTAGCCGCAGCGCGCTTCCCAGACCCTTTCTTTTGTCCGCAGGTTGGTCACCACCGTAGTAATTGTAATGTTGGTAGTAGTAATCGTGGTAGTAACCGCTTTGACCTCTTTTGAGTTGGTTGATCACGGCTCCGAAAATGAGCGCATCCGCTTTGGCCAACCGTTCAACACCGTCTATCAGGGCGTCCCGCCGCGTTTGAGCCGCCTTAACGACTAACAGACAGCCGCTCATCTTAGGAGCCATGATGGCCGCATCGGCTACCGTCAAAACGGGTGGCGAATCATAAATGACGTAATCCGCTTCATTGGCCAAATCTTGCATAACCTGCTGCATCCGGTGTGAGTTGAGCAATTCCGAAGGGTTAGGTGGTAGTGGGCCGCTGCTCAAGAGGCTTAATCCTGGTACTTTTGTCTCTTGCAGATGGGCTACGACAGGTGATTCATTGTCTAAAACGGCCGTTGTCAGACCGAAATTATTCGGCATGTCAAATAGATTATGCTGGGTTGGCCGGCGCAGGTCGGCATCGACCACAATAACTTTCTTTGAAGTCTGTGCCAGGGTCACAGCCAGGTTAGCAACTGTGGTTGATTTGCCCTCTGAAGGCGAGGCACTTGTCACCAGTATGTTTTGCAACCCGCCATCTACACCAGCAAAACTTAAATTGGTTCGCACCACCCGGTATGCCTCAGAGATGGGATCGCGCGGTTTGTGCTGCGTAATTAACCGTTCACCAACCGGCGAGCTGTCCGGTGTGTCAATGTAGGCAATGGCCCCCAGTGTGGAAAGACCCGTATCTTCAGCAACCTGGTCAGGTGATTTGATGGTATCATCCAGATACTCGATGAGAAAAACCAGCCCTAACGCAGCCATTGCGCCCACGACCAGGGCCAGTAACGTGTTATTCACCACCCGTGGTCGGATAGGGCTGCCTGGGGCAACGGCTGCTTCAATAGGGATCACATTGCTGGTATCGCGTACCAGATCAAGTTGCAGCCGATTAAGATTGTTGAACGTGTCTGTATAACGAATCCGCGCTTCGTTCAGGCGCAGCTCCAGACGTGACTTTTCGGCCCGCCCTTCGGCCGTTGCTGGTGTACCCAGAGCAGCTAATTCCGTTTCAATGGCGGTTATTTCGAGGCTGATTTCTTCCAGGCGATTTTCCCAATTGGCGATGGGAGCGGCATAGCGGCTGGTGCTTCGTTCCTGATTGATGTCGATAAAAGCCTGACCGACCGTGTTGGCGATCAGGGCAGCCCGCTGCGGGTCGGTATCCTCCACGCTAACTACCAGAATTTGGGTGTCGGGTGGTGCTGAAACTGTAACCATGCTGCCAAGCTGCCGGGCCACATTATCAGGCAATCCCAACCGATTGGCTGTTTCCTGAAGAATGGGGGTGGTTTTCATCACCTGTACATATGTCTGTGCCAACCGCTGGGCAAACAAAATTTGCGAATACTCATTGCCAATGCCACTGCCTGGCGCTTCATCAATCAGGTAGCGAGCCGTAGCCCGATAAACACGGTCCTGATTGATACTCACGACATAGGCTACCGTGCCGCTGATAACGGCACCCAATAGAATGAGCCAGGCCCAACGCCGCAAAATGGCAATGTATTGCTTAATTTCCATAACGGAGATTCCTTACCTGTTTTGTTTTAACTACCAGCGGTGACTTGCCTGATGTCGTGGACGATAGTAAGCAAGCAGTAGAGTGCGAACAAGCCCCACAGACCCATTTCCCAGGTCTGATTACTGGTTGCAACAAGACCGATGCTGACAAGAAATAAACTAATCCAAAAAAGACGGCCGAAAGAACCGTCACTGAGCTGCTGGCGTAACGGCCGTTGGTTGACCTGAGCCAGCCAGTGGTAATAGCTAAATGCAGCTAACAATAGCGACAACCCGACAATCCAAAAGCTGTTGGCAATAACTGAGTACCAATCAATCACCGTAAAAGTGTACCATGTGTTAAAATAGTGCAAAGGATTACTTTATAACCATTTTATAACTTTTCGCTCAAGCTTACCAACGTTGGATTACGAAATCTGTTACAAAGAATATGGCTAAGATAAAAACTCGTTACGTTTGTGCCGCTTGCGGCCGGACCACGCCCGCCTACATGGGCCGCTGCCCGCGTTGCGGTGAGTTTGGCACGATGGAAGAAGAGGTGCTGGAAGCGAAGACGGCCGTTTCCACCACCAAACGCCGTCCCACCACCAAACCTCAAAGGCTGGCCGATATTGCTGCAGATAGTTTAGTGCGGCTGCAAATTCCCCGGCCTGAGTTCACCCGCGTTTTGGGTGGCGGTATTGTCCCCGGCTCTATTGTGTTGGTAGGGGGCGATCCCGGCATTGGCAAATCAACGCTGCTGCTGCAAATGGCCGCCCTGGTAGCCAACCAGCACGGCCCGGTCCTCTATATTTCCGGCGAAGAGAGTGCCAACCAGATCAAGATGCGGGCCGACCGGTTGGGCCTGACCGCCAACGACCTCTTCCTGGTGACCGAGACTAATATCGCTGTCATGCTGGACCATATTCAGCAGATTGGCCCGGTCATGGTCATTGTGGACAGCATCCAGACCACCTATAATGACGAGTCAAAGTCGTCGGCCGGCAGTGTCAGCCAGGTGCGCCAGTGCGCCAGCCAGTTCCAGGAGGTGGCCAAGGAATCGGGCATTACCGTTTTTTTGGTAGGCCATGTGACGAAGGAAGGGGCTATAGCCGGGCCGCGTGTGCTGGAGCATATTGTGGACACCGTTCTCTACCTGGAAGGGGATGTCTTTCATCGCTATCGGCTCTTACGCAGCGTGAAGAATCGCTTTGGCCCTACCAGTGAAGTGGGTGTTTTCGAGATGGTGGCCCAGGGCATGGTCGAAGTGTCTAATCCGTCGGAGGCGTTTCTGGCCGAGCGGCAGATTAACACGCCTGGCTCGGCCATTGTGGTGACGTTGGAAGGTACACGGCCGTTGTTGGTTGAAATTCAGGCCTTAGCCAGCGCCACCAGCTTCTCCAATCCGCGCCGCACGGCTAACGGGATTGACTACAACCGGCTGCTGCTGTTAACGGCCGTTCTCACCCGCCGCGCCAGATTAAAGCTGCATGAGAAGGACCTCTTTGTCAACGTCGTGGGCGGTCTGCAAATCGGCGAACCGGCCGCCGACCTGGCCGTGGCCGTGGCCGCCGCCAGCAGCGTTAAAGACCAACCTATCCACGCCGACATGGTACTGGTGGGCGAAATAGGGCTGAGTGGTGAATTGCGGGCCGTCAGCCAGCTAGAGGTGCGGCTCAAAGAAGCGCGTAAGCTCGGTTTTCGCCGCTGTGTGGTGCCGCGCCTACGCCAGCGACAAACCATCGACTTGCCCGACGGCCTGGAATTGATCGGCGTTAGCACCTTGCACGAAGCGATCAAGGTGGCGCTGTTGTCGGATAAATAGCTATGAGAGTTGTCGAGATGTTAAATAGTGCGTAGTGCGTA
>SLGK01000205.1 GCA_007123775.1 Anaerolineae bacterium
AAAGCGGCCGAAAAGCGACTCTACCGCGAGTTGGCCCGCCGCTTTCATCCTGACCTGGCTGAAGGGGAAACGGAGAAATCGTTCCGCACCAGCATGATGGCCGCCATCAACCAGGCCTATGCCGAGGAAAATGTGCAGGCCCTCTACGACATCGCTGGTAAACTCGACCCATCCGATCTGGCTGAGTTGGAAGCCATCGAATCGGGCCAGGAGCGCAAGCTAAAGCAGCAGTTGCTCAAATGCCAGCGCCGCCAGCGCAAAGTGGAGCGGCAACTGGCCCTACACCGGCAGGAAAACACGGCCCGGCTGTGGCAGCGGGCGCAGCGGCTCGAAAAAGAGGATGACAACTGGTGGGCATTGGTACGAAGCGAACTGCAAGCCGCTATTGACCGACACGAGGCTGAAATAGGCCGTTTGCAGGCATACATGGCGCGTAGTGCGTAGTGCGTAGTGCGTAGTGCGTAAATTACGTTTTATGTTTTACGTTTTTACGCTTCACGTATCACTTTCTTCATCCAAAAGCTGCTCTAGCTGGGTGGCCGGGGCCTCATCCCGCAGCTTTTCGGCACGGATGGCGTCTAAGGCTTCAGGGGCAAGCCAGCCCTGGTCAATAGCGTGCCGGGCCATTGCCAACGTGCTGCTCGTCAAAATAAGCGTACTGCCGGCCGCCGCTACTTCCTCCGCCAATCTTTGTACCGATGCCCGCCGCCGGTCGTCTGGACTGACGCTGCGAATATAGACGGCCAAAATCCGGTCCGGGTAGTCGTGGACCACCTGGTGGTAAATCTCCGGGTCTTCCTGGCCACAGTCGCCGAGCAAGATGAAGGGCAGATCGGGATAGAAGTCGAACAGTTGATGAATGACGGCCAACTTATGGCGGCGATGGCCGATAGGCAGGGCGTCGGGGGTCAATCCCCAATCTCGCAGAAAAATGGGGGCCAAAGGGATATTCTGCATCCGAAACACATCGACAATCAGTTCATAGAGGTTCCACGGGCTGCTGGAGAGGTAGAAAAGGGCATTATGGCTCCATTCGGAATCACCGGTAGTGGCAACGGCCGTTCCTGCTTCCAGCGCCCGATAAAAAGCAGCCACACCCGGAAAGGGCAGCCGGGTGCGGGCGCTGCCCATGAACACAGTGCGAGCCATTTTGAGCAGTTGGGTGGCGTGGGCCTTTAGCACCGTATCGTCCAGGTCGCTGATGACGCCAAATTGGGCCGTTTGCGGCGGGATTTGTACCAGACCGGTGGCAGTCACTGGTTGGTCATCGAGGCGCGGCTCAACCAGTTCCAGGTGGATTTCCTGACGGTAGATGTTGGCGGGCAACGGCCGTTGCAAATCCAGCCACACTTCGAAGTAGCCCTGATCATCCGTCACCACCTCTCGTGTATCAAAAAGTGCATCTTGCTCACCATCTACCCCAAATTGACTTCCGGCTAACGAATAGTGACGACTGGACACAACCACCCGTCCCCCACGCACCAGGTCGCTTTCCAGGCGCCGGTACATGTTGACCAGATTATCCCAAAGCGTATCCTCGTCGTTGGCAGGCTGAACCCCTTTGTCTACCAGCACGCGGCCGCGCAAATACAATTGACTACGCGAACCATAGCCGATATAGGGAATGATTTGATACGGCCGTTGCCAACCTAAACGCCGCAGCAACCGATTCTTCATCTGGTCAAACTGATCTTCGGCATTGCCTAAAGCAGCCGCAACATGATGCCAGGGCATAAGGAACTCCTTGAATTACGAATTACAAAGTACGGGTTACGAAATTAGGCTTTGTAAATTTGGCTGCCAGGAAGCAGTGAACCATGCCCGAAATTATAGTCAGGGTCAGGCCAAAACACGAATTCGGCATTAAGTTTTTCGATACCTTTCTTTTACTCTATAATCCGACGATAAGCGTGGCGCGTAAAACGTAAAGCGCAAAACGGGAAGAGAAACCGTAGCAGCCTTAAACATCATACCTGACCAAATACCCAATACATCGACCACTCGACCACTCGACTACTCGACTACCAGACTACTCGACAACCCGACCACCCCCATGGAAATCTTTCTTTACTCCCTCATTGCCGCCGTAATACCCACGCTGCTCTACGCCGGCGTCATTTACTGGGTAGACCGCTACGAGCGCGAACCTTTGTGGCTTCTGTCAGCCGCCTTTCTGTGGGGCGCCATCCCCAGCATCATCCTGGCCCTCATTTTTAACGAACTGTTCAGCATCCCCTTTTATCTGCTGGCCGGGCCAGAAATGGGCCACTTCTTGACGGCCTCCCTCATTGCCCCGCCCGTGGAAGAGATAGTTAAAGGGTTAGCGCTGCTGTTCATCTTCCTCTTCTGGCACCGGGAAATCGACAGTTGGCTCGACGGCATCATTTATGGCGCCATGGTAGGCATGGGTTTCGCTATGGTCGAGAACATCTTTTACTATATGAACGAGTTTGCCACCAATGGGTTTGAGGGATTTAGCATTCTGGTGGTGTTCCGCGGCTTTGTTTTTGGCCTCAATCATGCTTTCTATACCGCTATGACCGGTCTGGGCATTGCCATAGCCCGCCTCTCACCCAGCCGGTCAACACGCCTGCTGGCTCCTCTAGCTGGCTTATCATTGGCCATATTCCTTCACTTTCTACACAATTTCAGCGTCTCTTTTGGTAACTTGCTTTGCCTGGTTGCTCTATTGGTCAACTGGGGCAGTGCCCTTTTCTTTCTCGTTATCATCGGCTGGTCGCTGGCCCAGGAGCAGCGTTGGATTCGTGACTATCTTCACGAAGAGGTAGAGTTAGGCCTGATCAGCGAGGAACAGTATGAGGTAGCTACCTCTGGCTTTGCCCGGCTACAGCGGCGCCTCGGCTACCTGTTCAGCGGCCAACTGCGTAACTACTGGCAAACGCGCAGCTTTTATGACCGGTGCAGCAAGCTGGCTTTTCGTAAACATCATTATGAGTTGTTTCAAGATGATGCCAGCCAGGAATGTATCACCCGTTATCGCGCCGAAATTATGGCAATGGATTACCAATGACCCCAACTTTATCTTGCCATAACGTCTGGAAGATATTTGGTACACAGCCAGAGATGGCCCAACAATTGCTGGCAAACGGCCGTTCTCCCAGCCAGATATTAGACGAAACCGGCCACATCGTCGCCGTGCGCGATGTCTCTTTTGACGTCCAGCCCGGCGAAATCTTTGTGGTGATGGGGCTTTCGGGCAGCGGCAAATCGACCCTGATTCGCTGCCTGTCGCGCCTTATCGAACCCACCAGCGGCGAGATAATTGTCAACGGCCGTGACGTCGTCACCATGAAAGCGGCAGAACTACGCGAAATACGCCGCCATACCATGAGCATGGTCTTTCAACGCTTTGGCCTCTTTCCCCATCGCCGCGTCATCGACAATGTAGCCTACGGGCTAGAAGTCCAGGGTATAGCCAAAAAGGAGCGGCTGGCCAAAGCCAACGAGGTATTGCAACTGGTCGGGCTAAACGGCTGGGAGCAGCAGTTTCCCCACGAACTGAGCGGCGGGATGCAGCAGCGGGTGGGGCTGGCCCGCGCCCTGGCCGTTGACCCGGAAATCTTGCTCTGTGACGAGCCATTCAGTGCCCTCGACCCGCTCATCCGGCGCGATATGCAGGATGAGCTAACTCGTTTGCAGCAGATAATGCACAAGACGGTTGTCTTTATTACCCATGACTTTTTAGAAGCGATTAAGCTAGGGGACCGGATTGCCATTATGAAGGAGGGGGAGATTGTGCAGATCGGCCGGCCGGAAGAGATTGTAGCCCGACCCGTTAACGACTACGTCCGGGCTTTTACGCAGGATGTGCCCCGCGTCAAGGTGTTAACGGCTGCTACTATCATGACCCCGCCCGACCGCCCATTCGACGCCAATGCCCCCCAGGTCAGCCCCTCTACCACGCTGGAGCAGCTTGTGCGCCTGACGGCACGTTACGATACCCCCCTGCCCGTTGTCAATGGCTCAGATAAAATTGTGGGGATGGTGGATAAAACGGCCGTTATGCTGGCGTTGACTGAAAGTGATGATTCTAGCGTAGTGCGTAGTGCGTAGTTCGTAGGGGGCTAGTCGATTACGAACCACGCACTACGCGCCCTATATCCATGAAATCGCAACAAGTCAGACAACTATACGAAAAATATCTCTGGTTGGGCCTGCTACTGGCCATCCCCACCCTGCTGCTTATCCATCACCTGGCCTACGACCTCAGCCAGTTCCCGGCCGCGCTCAACGTGGGGCTGCGCGAGCCGATAGACTATTTCCAATTCTGGGCTATCGGCAACCGCAACAGCCACCCCCTATTCGTCTACTTCTTTGGGCCGTTTAGCGCCACACTAGACCGCAGCCTGCGCTGGCTGGAAGGCTGGCTACTTTGGTTCCCCTGGCCGGTGGTAGTAACGGCCGTATTCCTCCTCAGTCAAAAAATAGCCGACCTGCGCCTGGCCCTGGTCACCAGCAGCAGCGTCCTCCTCATGGGCATGATGGGCTTATGGACGCAAAGTATGCAAACCCTGGCCCTCATGAGCGTGGCCGTCTTCTTCTCCCTGCTGGTAGGGCTGCCGCTGGGCATCCTCAGCGCCCGCAGCGACCGCTTCGAGCGGGCCATCCGCCCCCTGCTCGACGCCATGCAGACCATGCCCGCCTTCACCTACCTCATCCCCGTTGGCCTCTTCTTTGGCGTGGCCCGCGTGCCTAGCATCGTGGCTACCATGATCTACGCCATCCCGCCCGTGATCAGACTGACCGGCCTGGGCCTGCGCCGCGTCTCCCCGGCAGCCGTTGAAGCGGCCCGCAGCTTTGGCTCCACTGAGCGGCAGCTTTTATTTAAGGTGCAACTACCGCTGGCCCTGCCCACCATCATGGCCGGGGTCAACCAGGCGATCATGATGGCCCTCAGCATTGTGGTCATTGCTGCCATTATCGGTGCAGGCGGACTGGGCAAAGCGGTACTGGATGGGTTAAGCCGGTTACAAGTCGGTATGGCCACCGAGGCCGGTCTGGCCATCGTCTTTCTGGCTATTTTGCTAGACCGACTGACCAGCACCGTATCTCCATCGGTCCGCAAACGTCGCCCCTACCAAACCGGCTTTCGGCTGCTGCCCATTACCTGGCGCCACTGGCCCCCGGCCCAACTAATCGAAGCGGCCCTGGACCGGCTCTATTGGTGGGGCGGGCAGTTGTGCCAGTTTGTGGGCCGATTGGTTGCCTGGCCCATTGAGATGCTGGTTGCCAGACTGGACAGGTTTGAGGCTAACGAAGTCGGCCAAACTGTGAAGTCTAGCGGCTACCTGTTTACCAGTTTGTTGGTGCTGGGTTTGCTGTTGGGGATCGGCCGTTATCTGCACTGGCTCACCTTTCCTGCCTGGCTGCGGCTGCCGCTGCGCCAGCCCATCGACAACCTGGTCGCCTGGATGCGTGACAATCTGTTCCGTTTTGAAATTGGCGGCCTCACGGTTGGCACCGGTCCGCTCAGTGAATGGATTATTCTGTACGCCCTCAACCCGCTCGATTATCTGCTGCAAACGTGGCTGCCCTGGCCGGTGCTGATTCTGCTGGTGATGGGGTTGGGATTAGCCCTGGGTGGGCAGCGATTGGCTGTCTTGTCGGGCTTGTTGATGTTTGGGCTGGGCTTGCTGGGCATGTGGCAGTTGTCACTGGTCACGCTGAGCCAGGTATTGGTGTCGGTGCTGCTGGCCCTGCTGCTGGCCCTGCCCCTGGGTATTCTGGCCGGCCGCAACAATCTGGCCAATAGTCTACTGCGGCCGGTGCTAGACCTGCTGCAAACGATTCCTTCATTTGTCTTTTTGGTGCCGGTCATTATGTTGTTTAGCGTGGGGCGGGTGCCGGGCATTATTGCGGCTGTTTTGTATGCCTTACCCCCGGCCATCCGGCTGACCAGCCTGGGTATTCGTCAGGCAGATGAGGCAGCGGTAGAAGCGGCCGTTTCGTTCGGCTCTACCTCCTGGCAAACATTGACCAAAGTGCAGCTACCGCTGGCTCTGCCGACGATTATGAGCGGCATCAACCAGACCACCATGATGGTGCTGGCGATGGTTGTTATTGCCGGTATGGTGGGCGGAGCGGGGCTGGGGCTGGAAGCGGTCAACGGCCTTTTCCGCAACCAGATGGGGCGGGGCATTGAGGCCGGGCTGGCGATTGTCTTTCTGGCTATTTTGCTGGACCGGCTGCTGCAAGCGTGGGCGAAACGGTTTGAAGTGAGGCGGGAAACGTGATACGTGATGCGTAAGATGGCTCTTCGGGAATTTAGGAGGGGTGACAAGCCGTAATGCGTAAAACGTAAAACGTAACCAGAGAGGCCTTACGTATTACGTTTTACGTTTTACGATAAACTCCGCAAAATCCAGAAGACCCCGTATCACGTTCGAATTTTCAGCACAAAGTAGGCGTCGCCGGCCGTGATGTGGGTTAGGTGAAAGCCTGCTTTTTGGTAGAAGGTGATGGCTTGCTGCCAGGTGGCGGTTGTTTCTAGCACAATTTGCCGGTAGCCGCGTTTGCGGGCGGCCCGGATGAGATGGTCTAGCAGTAAACGGCCGATTCCCTGCCGTTGATAGTGTGCCGCCACCGACATCCGTTTAATTTCGGCCGTGATGGGGTCAAGAGGTACAAACGCACCGGTACCAACCAATTCCGCCCCCAGGTATGCCACCAGAAACAACCCGTCGCCATAACTGGCCCCGATGTCGGCCAGATCAGGGTTCTGATTGGGGTCCAGCTCACCCCAATGAGCCGCCAATCCCGCCAAAATCAGCGCTTTGGCGGCCCGTTGGTCGTGCGGCTCAAACGGCCTGATGAGAATTGGCAAGCGCAACTGTTAACGGCCGTTACGGCAGCCAGGCACGCCAAATCGCCTCATTGTTAGCCAGCCATTGGCGAGCCGATTCTTCCACGCTCAACCCATCCAGCTCCACGGCGGCCATCATGTCGATCTGGTCTTCGGTAGTGTACTTCATGTTGCTGAGCATCGTGTGGGCGTCCGGGGCGTAATCGCGCAGACCGGCCCAAAAGATTTTGAACAGATCATCGGCCGGGTAGTCACAATCTACGCCGCCGGTGTCGGCTTCGGCGTAGCATTCATCGCCATATTCGGGCAACTGCACTTCGGTCAGGTCATGCTTGGCGTGAATAGCGTGGGGGGTCCAGAGGTAAAACAGGAGCGGCTCCTGACGGCTAATAGCCGCATCCAACTGGGCTAAAATCGCTTCCTCAGAACCAGCATAAACGACGCGCAGGTCCAGGCCCAGATTGTCAATAATGTCGGCGTCGTACTGGACGAAGCTGGGTGCGCCGCCGAGGAATTGACCACTGCTGCCCGTTTCGGCCGTGGCAAACAGTTGGGCCAGTTCGGGGTTTAGAAAGCCTTCCCAGGTAGCCAGTTCGGGATGCTGCTCAACCATAAAAGTAGGCACATACCAGCCAATTTTACCCACCGGACCGAGCAGGCCACCGTTTTCGACAACCTGCTGCTGCTCAATGTATTGGGCCACATTGGTAGCATGGCCGGAGGGCCAGACTTCGAGGCTGGCGTGGCCATCGCCGCTGGTCAGGGCCACCCATTGGGTGTTTTCGTCCAGCGAGATGACTTCAACGGGAAAGCCCATCTCTTCTTCCAAAATGATGCGGGCCACAGCCACGTTTAGTTCAGAAGCCGACCAGTTGTTTTCGATTAGCTTGATGACGGGCCGATCAACGGCCGTATCTTCGGCCGTATCACCAGAACAAGCAGTTAGCAGGAAACCCATCAGGGTTACTATTAACATGAACGGTATAATTTTCCTCATCATCTCTCCTCCAAAATGTAGGTCAAGCATCCCTGCTTGACCGCGCAAACAGGGTTGTTTGCGCTACAGGTTTTCATTCCTGTGAAAATGTAGGTCAAGCATCCCTGCTTGACCGCGCAAACAAGGTTGTTTGCGCTACAGGTTTTCATTCCTGTGAAAATGTAGGTCAAGCATCCCTGCTTGACCGCGCAAACAGGGTTGTTTGCGCTACATGTAACCCGTTTGCAATGCCCGGAGTAATTGGTCCAGGCTGCCGTAGGCGGTTACCAGTGAGGGATCGGGGGGTGGGTTGTCTTTTTCTGTAAGCCAGTAGGTTTGCATTCCGAGCACGGCGGCCGGTTCGATGTCGTTGACCCAATCATTGCCAACCATAACGGCCGTTTCTGCCTCAAAGCCATTCCCCAGTTGCTCTAAAATTTGCTCATAGTAGGCCACATGAGGCTTGGTCGCGCTCATGTTCTCATAGGTGGTAATGAGGGCATAGGGGAATTTTGTGGTCGGTACACCGGCCCAATCAAGGCGATGCTCAATAGCAATGCGGGGAAAGAGGGGATTGGTGGCAATCACAACCTGCCAGTCGTGGTCCAGGCAGGCTTGCACCAGGTCGGCCGCCTGGGGGCGGAATTCGGTTACGCTTTGCAGGCGGGGGAACTGCTCTTCGTAGAAGGTGTGGATGTATTCTTCCAGTTCGTCTGCACCCTGGCCGGTCAGTTGTTGGAATGTTTGCCAGAAGGCGTCGCGATTGGAAACGGCCGTGTCCTGGTTTGTTACCATCGCATCCGTACCGGCCAGCAAAGCCTGCAAGAACTTATCTTTGGGGTAGCGTGGGGCTACATAATTGCCCAACATCTCAAAATAGGGGGGAATAAATCTATCCATGTTATTCCCCAGCAGGGTATCATCCAGGTCAAACAATACAGCTCTAATCATCGTCAAACAGCGCCTTTAGCCCCGGTCGTTCCTGGGCACATTTAGGACAGCCAACTTGGGGATTTTTTACAGCAATCAGGTGGCGGCTGCACGAGGCGTCTACCTCAACACGCCGGTTAAAACCGAGAAAACCTTTACGGACGGTAGCTTGCAGCACGAGGTCGGGGCTGCTGTTTGCCAGTAAAATCTCTGGTACAGGGCATTTACTGCAATCATTGGGCTGCCAGCTTGGGGAGTTAGGATTTCGTTGGATCAGGCGACATTCCTGAGTGGAACGGCCGCGGTGAAAGTTTTCGTAATAGAAGTGGCATTCCTTGCCAGCGGGTGTCCTCATAGGTCTTATTGTATCACTGAGATCGTAAGGAACAAGGAACACTTGCTGCTACCACCAAACACACCAGTTGCTCACAACTTGTCAACTGCGCGTCTGGCAGCTTCCAGAATTTCATTCAAATTACGATATGTCTTTTCAGAGCGACCGGTCACCTTACCAACATAAACAATCAGCTCTTTGTCAAAAATGGCATAAATGATGCGATAATCGCCGAGGCGCAGACGATACAATTCCTGGCCCGATGGATGGCCTGCGGGGGACGAGGATTCTGACATAAAGCTCGCATAGCCTGTGCTAATCGCTGGGCATAAATGCGCGGAATTCTAGCTAATTCTTTCTCGACCCGTCGATGCAGTAGAAGACGATACATCTACAACCCCAGACGGGCGAAAGCCTCTTCTGCTTCAACAAACTCACCTTGTTCATAATCGGCCAGGGCCAGTCGCATATCGACAATATCTTCCAATGTTTCCACGCTCTCCATCATAACCTTAAACAGACGAGGTGATATAACATATGCCGTGGTCTCTTGCCGCTCCGTCAAGGCCACAACATCATCTGAGCCAAGAAAGGCGACAAGTTCAGCCAAATCATGACGCTGCATTTCCATTTGTCTCATTTTTACCTTCCTCATTCTCACAAATATTGCAGTAGATGACCGGGGTTTGTCTCGTCACAGGTATTGTAAATTGGGCGATCATTAGCCATCAATGAGTCCACTGAAAAAACCGAGTTTTTTGCTAAAACGCATCACAATCACCAGAGTGGTTGGCCTTGAAAAACTCGGTTTTTGGACCTTTTTTCAGTAGAGTCATCAATCGACAAATACAAAAATGACTTGCCATAATTCAACCTGGCAAGTCATTGTAGTTAAGGTCAATCATATCATTTGACCTGATAATGGATTGTACGCCCTGAGAGATTCGAACTCCCGACCTTCTGGTTCGTAGCCAGACGCTCTAATCCACTGAGCTAAGGGCGCAAGTTTAGACCTTCAGAAAAAATATCACACGTCAGTGAAATGGACAACTTTTATCAGCTTTCCACTTCTAGCGGGGAGACAGGGATTCGAACCCTGGAACGATTTTTACACCGTTAACCGCTTAGCAGGCGGCCCCAATCGACCACTCTGGCATCTCCCCTGAAAGGTCTTTTTGGTTGTTAATTATAAAGATATTGTCGGTTGTAAGGGCGCACCCTGATGGTCGCCCTTAATTGGGCAGGCACAAGGCGCTACCCCTAACCAACATCCTTAGCGGAGGGAGAGGGATTCGAACCCCCGGTGAGCTTGCGCCCACTACGGTTTTCAAGACCGTCGCCATCGTCCACTCG
The DNA here is from genome assembly GCA_007123775.1 of Anaerolineae bacterium. Classification (GTDB taxonomy): domain Bacteria; phylum Chloroflexota; class Anaerolineae; order Promineifilales; family Promineifilaceae; genus SLGK01. The sequence continues at coordinate 10,417 of SLGK01000205.1, forward strand.
GCCATCCCTCCAGTCCCTCACGTTTGAACTGAACGGCTACAGAGTATAACATGGGTGTTTATCGCTGTCAAAATTCTTCAAGCTGTAACTCAGCCAGTTCCAACCATTGAGTTTGGGTCGTGGCTAGTGTGCCCCAGCGCATACGGCCGTTTATCTCCACCACCATATATTGATTGTCCAGCCAGGCTACAAAGCCCAACGGGCCACGCGGCGCGTGGGGCGTTCGGAAGACCACGTCACCGTCCACCAAGAAGGTTGAGCCATGCCGCTGCCAGCGCAGCTCATACTGATGCCAATCGGTCATTGACGACGTCAACGGCCGAAACGAAATACCCAACCGGCGGCGAATGAACGGCCACAAGCGACGGCGTAGGGGCGGCCACTGGTGCAACAGCACCGCCAGTGGCGCAAACGGAGCCAATACCAACGCGGGCAGCCGGGCCGCATCAATCGTCGCCACAAACCAGCCCCGCCCCGGCCCATCTGGCGCCAGTGGCAAATCAGACGGGGCAGACGCATAGAAAAACCAGACCGCCTGGGGCAAAGCCGGCCAGCGCACCGTCGGATCACCAAATGGAGCATTCCAAAAGCCAAAACCGGCCGTGCCTTGCAGCGTCTCATTTCCGTGTGAAAAGCGAGCCTTCAGCCGAAGCTGCACACCTGGCCGCCACGGAAAATTACGCCGGCCGCGGACCGTCGGCAAACCATAATCATCAATCTGAGCATCTGCATAGCCAATAGCCAATGACGGCAGCACCAGACGCA
>SLGK01000101.1 GCA_007123775.1 Anaerolineae bacterium
CGTCTTCCGTCACCCTGGTCTGGCGAGCCGAGGCGGAAACGGCCGTTAGCTACCGCGTCTTTTTGCACCTGATTGGCCCGGATGGGCATATTGTGGCCCAGTCAGACGGCGAACCGGCTAACTGGAGCCGCCCCACCACCGGCTGGCTACCTGGCGAAATTGTGGTCGATGAGCGCATTCTATCGCTGCCGGATACGCTGCCGCCCGGTGAATATAGGTTGGTGGCCGGCCTTTACGACCCCTCCACGGGCCAACGCCTGACAACCGACGTCGGCCTGGATTTGGTTCTCATAGTCCAGTTTGAGTACCGGCCCTGACTTATTGCGCCTTGAATTTCAGGAACAGCCCGGACAACGTGCCTGACGGCTTACGTTTTGCCAACTGGCGCGTGCCCATGTAAAATGCAGCCATGCAGACTGAGCCAATTCCGACCACATCCGACATCCCGACGGCCGAGCTGGTTTGCCAGCAGTGTGCGGCCCCTCTACAAGTAACGCCCGGCTCTCAATTTGCCACCTGTGAATTTTGCGGCACCGATAATTTTGTGGACAAAAGCGGCGTGGTTATCCATTACGCCGTGCAGACGACGGTGCGCGAACCGGACGCGATGGCCGCGCTGCGCCGCTGGATGGCAGGTAATCAGACGGTCAAGGGGCTGGATGAAAAGGCACAGATCACGGAAACGATTTACCAGCTTTTTCCTATGTGGATGGTGCGCGTGCAGGCTAATGGGGAGGAGCAAATCTATCTGGAGCCGGCCGCCGCTACCTCTATTACTGAACTGACCGAACTGACGATTCCGGCCGGCTCGATTATGGCCTATGACCACGCCCTAGACGCCTACGCCCTTGACCCGACCGTGCCTTATGAAACGGTGAAGTCGTGGCTGGCCGACAATCATCAGGTGAGCAGCGGCGCTATTCGCTCGGTGTCGTTGGTGCATGTGCCAATTTATGTTTGCAAGTACACATATGAGGGGGAGGGGTATACGGCCGTTGTCGATGGCGCTACTGGTCAGGTATTCGCCGCCATTTTCCCCTCCAAGTGGGAAACCCCCTACCAGGCCATCGGCGGCCTGGGCTGCCTGGGCTACTTTCTTATCTCGTTCATCCCGCTGTTTGGCTTTGCCACCGTCAGCGCCAGCGGCGCGGCCGTATCGCTGGTTATCTATTGTGTTTTGGCCGTACTGCTGGCGATTCCGATTTTTGCAGCGGCCGTTTTCATTTCTTCTAAGGCATGATGGTTACGCGGAGTTTCACGGAGAAAAGCAGAGGAAAGATTTTTGTCAAGAATTGATCGCTCACAAGGACTAATTTGTCTCAATTGCAGTGGGGTTGTGCCTGTGCCCGAAGGGTCGCGCCTGGTGCAGTGCCCCTTCTGCCAGCAGCACTCGCTGGTACAGGGGGAGCGCGGCGTGCGCCGCTGGCAGGTGCGCCGCCAGGTCGAGCGGGCTGAGGCCCAAAAGTTGGTGACTGACTTCTTCACCGGCATCGACAAGGCGCGGGATTTGCGCCGCCGGGCCAATATCAAAGAGACTTTTCTGGTCTACCTGCCCTACTGGCGCGTACAAGCCTTCGTCGGCGGCTGGATGTTTGGCCGGGTCAAGTCGGGCAAGGACAGCACCCGCCCCATCGAAGTAGAAATCATGGAGGAGATGCACTGGAACGATGCGGCCGTTGATACGGCCGAATTTGGCGTTGAAGCGGTTACCCTCTCCAAAGAACAGCTAGAACCATACGACAGCGACCTGCTCCACGCCGAAGCAATGGTCTTTGAGCCGTCCGAATCCCGCACGGAGGCGATGCAAGAGGCGGTTGACCATTTTACGGCACGCGGTCGGGCCAAACGGGCCATGAGCAGCCGCTACTTTGACCGCTTTCACCTGTTCCAGACCCAGTTTTCTCTGGTCTACTACCCGCTGTGGGTTTCCCGTTACGAATATCGCGGCCGCAATTATCAGGTGGTGGTCGATGGCGTCAAGGGGCAGGTGGCCTACGGCAAAGCCCCCGGTAACAAACTGTACCGGGCCGGGATGCTGGTCGGTGGTCTGGCGTCGGGCAACTTCATTATGATCAACGGCTCGGCCCTGGCAGCCTTTATCTTCGGCGGTGGGGATAGTGATGGTTTGGCTATTGCCTGCATTCCCTTTATTGTGGGCGTGGCCTTGATTCTGGGCGGCTACCGCGCCTTTCGCTATGGTGAAGAGGTGGAAACACGGCCGGCCGCATACCGCAAACAAAGTAGCCCAGCCAACATTAGAGTGTCTAACCTGCTGGGCAAATTGACCAACAGCAAGCAGGGCGGTTGGGATATGCAAACAATGGGTATGACGCTGGTTGAGGAACTGGGTGAGCTGCAAACAAACAACAAGGGGCGGAACCGATGAAATTACTGCTGCTGCGCTGCCCCCTCTGTGCCGAACCGCTGGCCCCGGATACGCCCGAAGCGGTTGTGTTTGAATGCCCATCCTGCCAAACGGCCGTTTCCATTGACGACACCGGACTCTCAACCCAAACGGTCCAGTTTGTAGCCCCAGCCCCGGCCGAAGCGGAAAAGGTGACGGACTGGCTGCCGTTCTGGCTGTTTGAGGGGCAGGTCCACATGGACAAGCGGGAAACACAGGGACGGGCCAGAGCGGCCGAAGTAGCGCATCTGTGGGGTGAACCGCGCCGCCTCTTGGTACCGGCCTGGACGGTAGACATGCACAAGGCCCGCGACATCGGCAGTGCGCTGGTGCAGCGTCAACCTGTTTTTGTGCCGGTGGAGCGGCCGTCTACCGCCCGCATGAAAACCGTAACAGCAACGGCCGTTGACGCCCGCAAAATGCTCGAATTCATCATCATCACCATCGAGGCCCAGCGCGACGACTGGCTGCGCGACATCGAATTCCGCCTGGAGCTAGACAATCCTACCCTTTACGCCATCCCCGCCGAAGCGCAGCAGGGCCGCTGGCACCTGGTGGCCCAAATCGAAGCCGAACTGGGCGAAGCGGATAACGGGCTGATGGCGCGGTTCTGGCCGTTTTGATAGGTATTGACGGAGGACGGAGGATGGAGGACCGAAGACGGAAGTTCCGTCCTTTGTCCTCGGTCCTCCGTCATAATTCGTAATTCATAATTCGTAATTCGTAACTCAGGAGTTTCCCATGACACGCACAATTATTTCCACGAAAGAAGCCCCGGCCGCCGTTGGTCCTTATTCGCAGGCGGTGCGCGTGGGTGATTTTGTTTTTACGGCGGGGCAAATTGCCCTGGACCCGGCCAGCGGCCAGCTTATCGAGGGCGGCATTGAGGCCCAGACGGAGCGGGTGCTGCAAAATTTGCAGGCCGTTTTGGCAGCGGCCGGCAGCAGCCTGGATCAGGTGGTTAAAACGACCGTCTTTCTGACCGATATGGCCGATTTTCAGGCGATGAACGGGGTATACGGCCGTTTCTTCCCCCCCGATCAACAACCACCCGCCCGCTCTACCGTCGCCGTCGTGGGCCTGCCCCTCGGCGTCCGGGTCGAGATTGAGGCGGTAGCGCTGGTTGAATAAAGCGACGGAGGACGGAAGACGAAGGACGGAGATCGCTTTCCGTCTTCGGTCCTCTGTCCTCCGTCCACCTTTAAGGAGGCTCTATGAGCAACGACAAACGGCCGATCACGGCCGAAGACCTTTATAAATTTCAACTGGTCAACTCGCCCCAAATCTCGCTAGATGGCCTGCAGATCATCTTTAGCGTGCAGCGGGTTGACGAGAAGACGCAGAAGAAGTACAGTAATCTGTGGCTGGCCCCCGCCGACGGCAGCCAGCCGGCCCGCCAGTTCACCTATGGCGATCAATCAGACACAAGGCCGCGCTGGTCGCCAGACGGCCGTTTCATCGCCTTCCTCTCTAACCGCAAAGATGAAAAACAGGCCCAACTCTATCTGATTCCCACCTTTGGCGGTGAGGCCCGCCCCCTGACCGACCTCAAAGGCAGCATCGGCAGCTTTGAATGGTCGCCCGACGGCAGCCAGTTCATCTGCCAATTCCGCCCAAAAGATGAAGAAGCGATTGAGCGAGAGAAAGACGAGCAGAAAAAGAAACTGGGCGTGGTGGCCCGCCATATCACCCGCCCCGAATACAAATTCGACGGCGTGGGCTATCTGCCCCAAAATCGCTGGCATCTCTGGCTTATCGACGCCGAAACGGGTGAAATGACCCAACTGACCGAAGGTGACACATACGACGAGACCGCTCCCCGCTGGGCGCCCGACGGCCAGACAATCCTCTTCTTCTCCAACCGCAGCGAGCAGCCGGATTTTGACTGGCATTTGATAGATATGTGGACCATTCCGGCCGACGGGGGCGAGATGACGCGGTTGGAAACGCCCATCGGCCCCAAGCACAGCGCTGCCTTTTCGCCCGACGGCCAATGGATCGCCTTCCACTGCCGCGAGGGCAAAGGGACGCCCTGGAAGCAGACCAACCTGTGGCTAATCCCGGCCGATGGGTCTGAAAAAGCGCAGAATTTAACGGCCGTTTACGACGTCGAACTGGGCAGCGGCACGCTCACCGACACCGGCGACCGGGGCGGGCAGCCCCCCATCTGGTCGCCCGACGGCTCGCGCCTCTATTTTCAGGTGACAAAACACGGCCGTACCCAACTCTGCTCCATCCAGCCCGACGGCGGCGACCTGCGCGTGGAAATTGACAACGGCATCGTGGACAGCTTCAGCCAGGATGAGGCGGGTGAGCGACTGGCCTACGCCTTCACTACCCAAACCGATCCCGGCCAGGTCTGGGTACACCATCTGGCCGACGGCTCGGCGCAGCGATTGACCGGCTTCAACGATGACTGGCTGGCGGAAGTCAACCTGAGTGAAGTCGAGGAGGTCTGGTACAAGGGAGGCGGCGATAACGATCTGCAAGGTTGGCTGGTCAAACCGCCCAATTTTGACCCCAACCAGCAATATCCGGCCATTATCGAGATTCATGGGGGTCCCTGGCTGCAATACGGCCGTGCCTTCATGCACGAATTTTACTACCTGGCAGCGCAGGGCTACGTGGTCGCCTTTACCAATCCGCGCGGCGGCCAGGGCTACGGCGAGGCCCACGCCAAAGCGATTGACAAGCGCTGGGGCGAGGCCGACTACGCCGATATGATGGCCTGGGCCGATTACGTGGCGGCTCTACCCTACGTAGACGCAGACCGGATGGGCGTCACCGGCGGCAGCTACGGCGGCTACATGACCACCTGGATTATCGGTCATACGGATCGCTTCAAAGCGGCCGTGGCCCAGCGCGTGGTCAGCAATACCATCAGCTTCTGGGCCTCGTCTGACGTGGGCTTTTTCTTCCAGGACATCTGGAGCGGCAAACCGCCCTGGGAGGACCTGGACCGCTACTGGGACCAATCCCCCATCAAATACCTCCACAACGCCAAGACGCCGACGCTGGTGATGCACAGTGAGCAGGATTTGCGCTGTGATCAGGAGCAAGGGGAGCAGGTTTTCCGCACGCTGCAATGGCTGGGGGTAGAATCGGAACTGGTCTTGTTCCCGGAAGAATCACATGGGCTGTCACGAAACGGCCGTACCGACCGCCGCATTGCCCGTTTAGAGCATATGAAAAGGTGGTTTGATAAATATCTGGCGTAGTGCGTAGTGCGTAGTGCGTAGTCAAGAGCCTTTACGCACTACGTACTACGCACTATTCAGCTAAAATCCGCTGCGCCGCTTGTGCCATGTTTTGCTGCGAATCGCGGGCCAGTTGTTGGATGGCATGGTAGGCTTCGGTCTCGCTGAGGCCGGTGGCCATCAGCTTGCCTTTGGCCCGGTCAACCAGCTTCCGCATGGCCAACGTTTGTCTCAGCTTCTCGTTGCTTGCCAGCAAGGCCAGGCTTTCATCAAAGCGTTTGCGGGCCACAGCGATGGCGGCGGCCAGTTCGCCCGGCTGAATCGGCTTGACCAGGTAGCCGTGAATGGGTAAATCGGTGGCCCGCTCCACCAGGTCGGTTTCGCTAAAGGCGGTCAGCAGCAGGATGGGCATGGGCATCGTCTGGCTCAGCGTTTTGGCCGCCTGTAAGCCATCGGTGAAGGGCATTTTAATGTCCAGAATAGCCATTTCGGGATGGTGGTGGCGGGCCATTTGCAGCGCCTCACGTCCGTTGGCGGCGGCCAGCACCAGGTGGCCCATCTCCTGGAGCATCCCTTTTAGCCCCAGCCGGATGATGGATTCGTCGTCAGCAATTAGAATTCGCATGGGTTTCTGCCGATTCAGGTCAACTCCCTTTCCAAAGCGCGGGGCATACGGATGCTCACTTCGGTACCGGGATGGTATTGGTTGAATTTTAGCGTGCCACGCAAGTCATCGTCAACCAACGCCTGCACGATTTCCAGACCCAAACCGGGGCGATAGTCGGCGGGCAGCCCGTGGCCGTCATCGCGGACAATGACAATAAGCTGATCGGGCGAGCGACCGAATGAGATGTCAATACGGCCGTTTACCCGTCCCTTCAGACCATGTTCTAAGGCGTTTTGTACCAGTTCGTTGATTACCAGGGCCAGGGCGGTCGCTGCCCGGCTGGGCAGCAGCAGCGTCTCGCCCTGCACGCTTATCTGACGCTGCTGCTGGGGGGCCACCATGCTGGCGGCCGTGGCCTGGGTAATGCGCTGGATAACGTCTTTCACGTCCACGAGGCGAAAGCTCTGCTCGGATAACACTTCATGAACGGCCGCGATGCTGTGAATGCGGTGGATGTTGGTTTCCAGGACCTGGCGCGGGTCTAGTCGGTGGGCATCGGGAAGCTGCAATTGCATCAACATGGCAATGGTTTGTAGATTGTTCTTGATACGGTGGTGCATTTCGCGGATAACGGCCGTGTTTGTTACCAATCGTGCATTCTCAATTGCCAATGCGGTCTGGTTAGCCAGTGTGGCAAACAGTGCCTGCTGCTCTTCGGTAAAAACTCGCTTTTGGTCAGTATAACAATTAAACACGCCAATCACGCGCTCACGCACGCTTAACGGCACCGACAGCAGCGAGATCAGCCCCTCGGACCGGGCCAGTTCCTTACTGGTATAACCCGGCTCGGTGCCAACGTCGGCTACGTAAACGGCCTGCCCGGTCAGCGCTACCTGCCCGGTAATGCCTTCACCTAAAAGAAGCGGCGGCCGATCCCGGTAAGGGCTGCTGGCTCGCCTGGCCGACCGCAACTCCAATTTCTGCCCCGTCTCATCCAGCAAGAATATGGAGCAAACGGCCGCTTTCATCGTTTGCGCCGCCATTTCCGTCACCACATCCAGAATGTCATCCAGATATTGGGGGGATGTAACCGCTTCGCTAATTTGGGCCAGACTGCGTAATTCGGCCAACTGCTGTTGTTGCCGGTCATACAACTGCGCCCTGGCTAAAGCCCCCGCCGCCAGATCACCAATAAGTGACAGCACCTCAATCTCTGCTACGCTAAAGTGAGTGGTGGCCAACGTCTGCACGTTCAGGGCACCGATTGGGGCGGGTGAATCTTCGCCGGCCAGCAAGGGAATGGCCAGCAGCGAGCGAAAATCCGTCTCCTCAGCCTCATCCACTTTTTTGAAATGAAGATGGTCCTGGGCGTAGGCAGCATAAACTGGTGTGTTTTGGGAGACGGCGTAGCCCGTCATGCCCTCGCCTACGCGCAGGGTCGCCCGTCCCAAAGCGCGGCGTGCCAGACCTGTGCTGGCCCGCAGCCGCAGCGTTTCCCCATCCGGGTCTAACAGGTAGATAGAGCAGGAATCAACGTGCATCACTTCTGTTGTTTTGCGGGCGATGAGGTCGAGGGTGTTATCCAGGTCCCAGGCAGAGCTGAGCGCCCGCGCCATATCGCGCAGGGCGCTCATGGCCTGAGGCCGGGTTGAAGGTGAATCAGCGGTCACGCTAAACCTCTAAACCTGCCAGGTCTCGCAGACCTGGCAGGTTTGAGTAGACGCTTGCTAATCTTCCAGCGTAAATCCGATTTTGACTGTAACCTGCCAGTAGGCCACGCTGTTGCCTTCGATATAGCCACGGGTTTCCACAACCTCAAACCAACGTAAATTACGCAACGTTTCACCCGCTTTGGCCACGGCGTTCTGTACTGCATCTTCGATACTCGTTTGGGATGATCCTGTCAATTCGATAATTTTATAAACGTGTTCACTCATTAGTTGCTCCTTGGCGGCGGCCAAACGAAGCGTTTTGACCGGCCAGCCTATCACCAATTAAATCGATATAGTACCTTACACCTAATTTGCCCTCTACCGGTTGACAATTAGGTTTTTGTAACGCAAAATGTAACATATCTACTCTATAGTAAGATTATAGAAGGATCAAACAGCTTATCATAATCATTTTTACACAAGGAGAATTATCATGTTATTCCTACATCGCGAAGAAGGTCAAGGTTTGGTAGAGTATGCGCTGGTTTTGGTTTTGGTAGCCGTTGTGGTTATCGCCATCCTCACCCTGCTCGGTCCGCAGATTGGTAATGTGTTCAGCCGCATTACCGATGGTCTCAGCTAAGTAAACCAAACAAAAGCCTAACTTAGCAACTTAAATAGGCCCCGCTGGTTATCCAGCGGGGTTTTTTTATTCATTGCGGATGAGCTTGTAAAGCTGAAACGTTTCCGTTAAGTCCTGCAGGCAAAAGAACGCAGAATTCTGGTAAGTACCCTCGTAAAGCTTGGCCAACTGGGGCGGGGGCTGATCATCGAGTAAAAGAAACTCAGCGCCATAACGCTGCGCCACCTGCAGCACAATTACCGGCTTCTCGTAGGGAACCATGATGGTAGGTAGTCCACTATGGTAATGAAGTCCTGCCGGGTCGGTCGTCATCACGATTGTGCCCGACGGCAGTTGGTCGCCGATTTGACGGTAAACAGCCGCCGCTTCCTGGCGCAGCGGTTGGGGCAGGGCCACTACCAGGCTAAGCAAAAAAGCCAGCGACACCAGGGTCACGCTAAAAAAGCGCTTGGCCGGAGCGGGTTGCCAACTTGGTCGCCGGGCGGCCAGCCAATCAACGGCCAGATCAATGCCAATTGCAGCCAGAGCCATGGCCCAGGGCCAGAGGGCAGTCGAGGAGTGAAGTAGGCTGCCCCGCTGGCCGGGATAGGTGAAGATAAGGGGCATACTCAGGTAGAGGATGAAGGTGTAGAACGTAAACGGCCGTAGCCACACCTTACATTCCCGCTGCCGGCCTAATACCCACCAGGCCCACACTAAGAAAAAGGTGAAAACGGTAAAGCCGGTTAGGACGATGAAGGTCTGCGCCGCCAGCGACAGAGCCGTTAACTTGCTGCTCACGATGTGGTGCCAACCGCTGGCCAAATAGCTTTCTAGGGTGAAGGTACGGCCGTAGCTAAACAACTCATTGTATTCCGTGAAAAAGATTGTCTGTGTGCCCACGTCAGACAGTAACGCACCGGTCAGTTGCCAGTTGCGCCAGAACCAGCCGCCCATGACCAGTAAGTAGCCCCCGGTAAAGATAACGCCATGCTGCACAAGGGTTTGGCCCCCCCCGGTCCCGCGTGCCCAACAACCCAACCAGACCAGCCCGGCTACCGGTAGCAGCAGCAAACCATCGGCCCGAGCCAGGTGACTTAGACCTGCCAGTAACCCCGCCAGCAGCCACCAACGCCGGTGGGGCTGGGCCGAGGCCCAAGCCAGTGCCAGCAAACAGGCTCCACCCGTCCAGGCAAATAGGGCAAAAGTAGATGGCTGAACCCAGTAGGCTGTGTAATAACCACCTGCGGCTGTAAGCAAGGCAGCCATACGTGCCAGGCGAGGTAACGGCCGTAGCTGCCAGCAAATCAGATAACTGAGACAGGGCAACAGCCCGGCCAACAGCCAGAAAGGGATCTGCGCGGCCCGAAAACTGTCGCCAAAGAGATACCCTGCTGCGGCTAGGAGCGATGTCAGTGGCATCCAATAAGTAAAACTGGGTCGAGGCAGGCCAGCCGGATCATCCAGGTAATGCCAGATAATCATTTCTGTAAAGCCCTGACCTACCGCCAGTCTTTGAGCGTTAAGGGTGTAATAGTAAGCATCAAAATAAGTGGGATGGTCCAGTCGCAGCATCCAGAAAGCCTGTACCAAAAGACCGATCAGAGCTATCCACAAGAGGTCACGTTTCATGAGAGCCAATTATCAATAATCAACAGGTAATCGTCAAACGAGGTTTCCAGGATACGACAGATGAGCAGAACACATGAATCGTAGCGGTAGGTGGAAATGTACGCCACAGACTTCCCTGATTGACAGAGATGGCCGTTTTCTTGCAAAATAGTACAAAAGTCACTGTCAAAATATCTGTGGACCTGCCTGAACCAACTTATTGGTACACAGACGACAAGAGGAGCAAGATCATGGCCCGGAAGCGAACGTACCCTATTGTATTGGCGCACGGCATCGCCCCCTTTGATTTCATCACCAACAAGTTGTTACAGCGCATCAACGTTTTCTGTTGGGACTTCAGCCTGGCGTTTGATCGGCTACATTACTTCCGAAAGATCTCCACCCATTTGCGGAAGCATCAATTTGACGTATACGCTACCCGCGTCTCATTTGCCGCCAGCGCACAGGCCCGTGCCGAAAATCTGGCTGTTCAAATTCGGAACATGTTAGAGCAAAGCGATCAGGAAAAGGTCCATATTATTGGCCACAGCATGGGGGGATTAGACAGTCGCCGCATGATCGTACAGGAAAATATGGCCGATAAAGTGGCCAGCGTAACCAGTATCGGCACGCCCCATCACGGTACCAGCTTCGCTGATTTTGGCTTGGCACAGGGTGGCGAACAGCTTATCGCCCTGGTTGACAGAAAAGCGGACTTTAGCGGTTTTCTAGATCTGACCCGCAGCATATGGAAAACATTTAACGAGGAAGTGCGCAACCAGGAAGCGACAAACAGTGTCGTCTACCAGACGTATGCGGCCGTTCAGGAGCGAGAGCTGCTTTTCCCGCCGTTGCGTCCCTGTTGGGATATTGTCTATGCTGAAGAAGGAGAAAATGATGGTCTGGTATCACGCGATTCACAGCGCTGGCAAGAGAAACTGATAGCGGATGATGGGACCGAGAAGGTGATCATCCGCAAGGATTTCCCCATAGCGGCCGATCATCTGAATCAGACAGGTTGGTGGGACATCGGCGAATTGGGGCGGGCCAACTGGTGGCGTCTCAATTTACTTCGGGAAAAGCGGCAGTTTGAAGCGGCTATTAGAGATGTGTACCTTTCTATTGCCCGGTCACTGGCTGATTTTCAATGACCGGCGAGAAACATCGCTATCCAGCCGATAATCAGTGGCTCAACAGACTCGGGCCAGCGGCTTAAACAGGCGGCGCGTTAGCGGGTTGGCGAACTTGCCCTGTGGGTCGTGTTCCTGCATCAATTCCTGAAAGGTAGCAAATCGCTCTGGGTATAGCCGCTGAAAGTCGGCGTTGGTCCAGCCTCGGCAATATTTACCCAGGTGCGGCCGGCCGCCAATTTCCTTGACGATTTGCTCAGCAGCAGCGAAGTATTCTTCATAGCCGGGCAAGTCGTTGGTGACCAGGTTGATCCAGGTAGAGCTTTGTACCTGACCAGCCCCCAACAAGGTACAGTTATGGCCGGCCGGGGTAAAGCGCAGTTCTAGCAAGGTGTACGGTAGCCCTTGGGGATACATGTCTTCGTATAGTTTTAAGAAGCGGCGGGCCGCAGCAAAAGTCTGCTCATACGGCACGGTGAACTCTAGTTCCTGATGTAGGTGATAGAGATTACGATTAAAACCCTCAGCGCTTTCAAGTACCAGGTTGGTTCCTTTCCGGAAACGATGAATGTAGGGCGAGATGGCTGGTAAACGGCCGCTATAGGCCATTGGATCGCCAAGCCAGCCGGCCAGCAGTGCGTCTATCGTATTCGATAGTAACTCGCGCTGCGGACCTAATATGGACTGTCGCTTCGTCGTTCTGTTCCAGGTGTTGATCTGACAATCATCTGTAAAAGGAAACAAATAAAGGCTAAAGTGGTCGTTTGCCTGGATCAGTTGGTCCAGATTTGGCGCAACCTCGGCTAGTTTAGCCGCTTCGACTTTTTGCTCAATATTGAAACGGTCCACGGCCTGGACAATAACCTCGGCAATAATACCTACAGCGCCAATGCCGCCGATGGCTGCCTGAAACAGAGGGTCTTCCGGCTGGCATTCAATGATCTGGCCCCGGCCGTTTACGATAGTCATGCCTACTATTGATTCGCTGACAAAGCCCCAGTCGCGGCCTGTGCCGTGTACGTCGGTTGAGAGAATGCCGCCCATGCTTTGGGCATTGTGGGAAGGCAGCGCAGTAAAAGCCCAACCCACTTTGTGGAGCGCTGCTGCTACGTCACGCACCCGCGTTCCGCCTTTGACGGCCATTTGCTTCGTTTCGTCATCGCGCCATAGCACACCGCTGTACCTGTCCAGTGAAATCAGCGTCTCCTCACTGATTATGCCATCGTTAAACGAATGCCCAGCCCCGAACAGGCGCACATGCTGGGACTGTCGGATCAAATCAGCTAACTCTTGGTGTGAGGCCGGGTGGGCAATTTGTGACGGCCGATACCGATAACGGCCGATCCAATTGCGAAAAACACCACCGCGCACTCGCCCTTCCAACGGAAGATAATTGCCCCCGCTCAAGATATAGGCGAGTATGTTCCAGGTGGTGAGGATGCCAGTTCGCAGATAATCAACTATTGCTTTCATGTAGCGATCAGTTGTGGTGTAAAGATTTTTAGATGTACCTATTTCCAATCAGGCTGCCAGCAGCGTCCGCAGCGAGACACTTTGGTTGGCGCCAGGGGCCAAGACCTTGGGACGGGGTTTGCCTTCATCATCAGGCCAGCGGATCAAACGGATTTCACCATCAATCAGCTCCAGTCCTGTAATCTTGCCATCCAGAAAGCAGCAGCAGCCGGTGTTGAAGTAGCGCGGCTTCTTTTTGGTTGGGCTAGGCCCTCCCTCTTCGCCCGGTTCGGCAACCTGCTGCGCCCGGATCCACTCCAACTCGGCTGACAACTCGCCGACCTTAAGACGCAACGCTGCGTTGCCACGGTCCTCGGCCAGCTTGGCCTGCGTTTCTGCCAGTTCCTGCAGCACCTGGTCAGGGTGGGTTAATGATTGGAAGACTGGGCGATGGGTGTGGCCCGCAATCAGCAGAATTCTCGGTTTTCGTTTGACCCATTCGTACATGGCCTGGTTGTGACCTTCCCGCCTTTCCCAATCGTTGGCCGGGGTTTTGGGGGCCAGGGAAAAGCCAGTCAGCCGCTGGACCGGGGCATAAAGGAGGCGCACGGGAATGCGGCTCCACTGGCTCAAGATGTCACTGTCCAGCGTGCCCTGGTGACCGTGAATGAGAAACAGTTCCCCTAATTCCACGTCCCCATCTACGATTTGTACGCGCAAACCTTCGTATACTTTCAAATCGTCGCCAAAAATGGGCCAGAGGTACCTGCGCACCGTGCCTTCCTTGGCCCATTCATCATCGTGATTGCCCCAAATACGCAGATAACGGCCGTCTTTATGGAAACGTGCCTCCAAGCCTAAGCTGTGTTTATAAGCCTTGATGACCGGGCCAGGAAATTGTTTCCAGAACTCCTCCACGTCCCCCAGTGTTACCAGCGTGTGGCCCATGGCGTAATAGTAAGCCAGAGCCGCGTTGTAGGCTCGCTCAGAGTGACGAAAATCGTCGGCGCGATCACGCTTGCCGCGATGCTGGTCAGAGAAGATGATGTAGCGGTCGTTGGGTGAGGAAATGTCGAAAGTGATCACCCTGTCTTGCGCGTTACCAACCCGTTGATAGCAGGCGTCAAGCGCGAAGTTCACTTTTGATTGTGTCTCCGCATCTACGATGATCTTTGCTGGTTCATGTTCCTGAATGGTCATGGGGCCTCCTTTCCTGCAATATACTTGCTCTCCAGCTTGCCAGCAGCGTTGGTTGGTGTAGAAGAAAGTTGGGAGTGCAGTTTGCAAAATTTGTACTGCCACTCATAGTATACTGGCTTCGTCAAATTATCGCTAATCGTTGTCTGGGGTTGGAACGAGTTGAATTACACCTGGGTACGGCTGGCCTATTCTTGCAATGTCAATGTGCCCCACGAGGCGGGGTTGCCAAACGACCGTGTAGAAACATTGGAGAGCATCATCTCCTGGCGAGCGGTGCCGGGAGTGTCATTGTCGTTGAGGTTGAGGGCCAGCCCCAAACGCTGCCCTGGCACGGGTGTCACATTCAGGTCAGACCAGGGAATGGCCGCCTCTATAATGTAGCCATCGCTTGTCTGGCGGGCGGCGATGCTGATGTTGTGACCGCCGGGCGCGTCACGCATCCGCCCCTGGTTGTCGCCCTCAAAGCGAAAGGCGGACGGAGGAATGCCAGCAAAGTTACCTGGCGAGAGGGCGATCTGGAAGTTGCTAGGGCCGAGGGCACGGCCGTTGCGCGCCGGATTGGTCTCAATTTGCAATTCTAAACTATCGCCGCGGAAAATCTGGTTGCCTTGTTGGGTTTGTACATGAACGTCGTCGGTAACGGCCGCAGCCACATAGAGATTGCTGCTATCCCAGCCCAACCGCCAGACGGCCTGGGCGGTGGGCGAGCGTGTAACGCCGTCGGCCCGGTGGACAACGTGGTCGGAAACGGCCGTAGGTCCGTCCGGCCAGTCAGACAAATCGGCGTCAATGGTCGGGGGCGCCGTCAGGCGAATGGCCACCACCTGACTGCTGCCCGACGGTTCATTATCAGACGCAGCGCCGGGCAGGGTGGCCGTGGGTGCAAAGGCGGGTCCCTCATGGGGTGGATCGGCCGTTTCCTCCCCATTTCCGGTTTCATTGTTGCCCACGCCGGGAGGCAGCAACCGCTCCGGACCGGTCCGTGCCCCTAACTGTTCCGCGGCTACGTACAGCCCCACCAGACAAACCACAACCAGCACCAGCGTCGTAAAGAGAATGCCAATCAGCATCCAGTTCTGGCCAACACGCGGCTGCTCCGGCTCCAGACCGGCCCATTCCTCATCCCAATTGGTTGGTTGTTGTGACATAATTGCTCCTTAATACAGCAAAGTGGCGAGGTGGCGATGTAGCGAAGTGGCCAGGGAACCATGCAACTTTACAACTCCGCGACTTCGCAACTCCGCAACTTTGCATCCATGCCCATATTATCCCCCCACT
The DNA here is from genome assembly GCA_007123775.1 of Anaerolineae bacterium. GTDB lineage: Bacteria > Chloroflexota > Anaerolineae > Promineifilales > Promineifilaceae > SLGK01. The sequence goes on from SLGK01000101.1 coordinate 15,154, forward strand.
TGTCACGCTGGCAAACTTGTCCATGCTGGACCATTGGCCGACTGTCCTATACAATTCAGCCTATGAAACCCACCGCTCCCGCCCGCCGCGCCTGGCCCGTAACTATTACGCTGTGGGGGGTTTTTCTAATTGGGGTCTGGAACGCCGGCCGGGCCTACGCCCTCTGGCAGCAAGCCGACCTGTTGCGTGAATTGGGGGCACGGCCGAACCCGACCATTTTAATAGGATTGGCCATCATCTGGGCGCTGATCTGGTTTGGCTGGGGGGTGATGTTGTGGCAGAAACGGCCGTTTACCTGCTACACCATCCCCGCCACCCTGATCATCTACGCCCTGTACGAAATTAGCCTGCTTACCTGGCTGGCCGCCACACCGCCTCCACAGCAAGGCTGGCGCTTTCACACTTTGTTGTTTACCATCATGACCCTCTTTAGCATGTGGAGCCTGAACAATCCGACGGCTTTAATCTACTACAGACTGACGGAGGACGGAGGACCGCAGACGGATGTCCGTCCCCCGTCTTCCGTCTTCGGTCATAATAGAAAGGAAAAAGATGAACATGAGTGACCCACGAATAGAGTATCTACGTAGCCTCAAGGCTCAGGCCCAACAGGGCGGCGGCGAAGCACGCATCGCTCGCCAGCGGGAAAAAGGCAAGATGACCGCCCGCGAGCGGATTGATCTGCTGCTAGACAAAGGATCGTTCCGGGAACTCGACGCCTTTGCCGTCCATCGTGAAAAGAAATTCGGCATGGACAGGCAGCGCATTTTGGGTGATAGCGTGGTGACGGGATGGGGGACGGTAGACGGCCGTCTCGTTTACGTCTACAGTCAGGATTTCACCGTCTTTGGCGGCAGCCTCAGTCAGGTCCACGCCGAAAAAGTATGCAAAATCATGGATATGGCCATGCGTAACGGCGCGCCCGTCATCGGCCTTAACGACTCCGGCGGCGCGCGTATCCAGGAAGGCGTCGTCAGCCTGGGCGGCTATGCCGACATCTTTTTGCGGAATACCCTGGCCTCCGGCGTGGTGCCCCAAATCAGCGCCATCATGGGACCCTGCGCCGGCGGTGCCGTCTACTCCCCCGCCCTCACCGACTTCATCTTCATGGTCAAAGAGACCAGCCACATGTTCATCACCGGTCCCGACGTGGTGAAGACTGTGACCGGCGAAGAAGTTACATTTGAAGAGTTGGGCGGGGCCATGACCCACAACAGCCTCAGCGGCGTGGCCCACCTGGCCGCCGAATCGGAAGCCGACTGCCTCTACCTCATCCGTGAGATGCTCAGCTATCTGCCCGCCAACAACATGGAAGACCCCCCCTTTAAGCCGGGCAAAGATGACAACCTGCGTACCGAAGCCGCCCTCGATAGCCTGGTGCCCGACAATCCTAACAAACCCTACGACATCAAAGATGCCATCGAACTGATTGTCGATGAGGGTCACTTTTACGAAATACACGAGCATTACGCCCAAAACATTGTAGTTGGCTTTGCCCGGCTGGGTGGCTACAGCGTGGGCATTGTGGCCAACCAGCCGATGGTCCTGGCCGGCGTGCTGGACATTGACGCCAGCGAAAAAGCAGCCCGTTTTGTCCGCTTCTGCGACTGCTTCAACATCCCCCTGATTGTTTTTGAGGACGTGCCCGGCTTTTTGCCCGGCAAAGATCAGGAATACGGCGGTATTATCCGGCACGGGGCCAAGCTGCTCTACGCCTTCTGTGAAGCCACCGTGCCCAAGATTACCGTTGTCACCCGCAAAGCCTATGGCGGCGCTTACTGCGTCATGAACTCCAAGCATATCCGCGCCGACCTCAACCTGGCCTGGCCCACGGCTGAAATCGCCGTCATGGGGCCGGAAGGGGCCGTCAACATCATCTTCCGCCGCGAGCTGGCCGAAGCTGAAGACCCCGACGCCCGCCGGGCCGAACTGGTTGAGGAATACCGGCGCGAACTGGCCAATCCCTACGTGGCCGCCCAACGCGGCTACATTGACGACGTCATCGAACCCAGCGAAACCCGTCCCCGCCTCATTAACGCCCTCAACATGCTGCAAAACAAACGGGACCAAAATCCGCCGAAGAAGCATGGGAATATACCTTTATAGTGCGTAGTGCGTAATGCGTAAATGGCCAGCTTGCTACGCACTACGGACTACGCACTACGGACTACGCATAACAAAACCGATGAATAACAAATCCCTTCTAACCAAACGTTTCGACAAAGTACTCATTGCCAACCGGGGCGAGATTGCCATGCGGATTTTGCGGGCCTGTCACGAGTTGGGCATTGCCACCGTGGCCGTTTACTCCGACGCTGACCGGAGTGCGCCACACGTTCGCTTTGCCGACGAAGCCTACCACATTGGCCCGCCGGCCGCCCGCGACAGCTACCTCCGCATTGACAAAATCCTGGAGGTGGCTAAGCGTTCCGGCGCTGACGCCATTCATCCCGGCTACGGCTTTCTAGCCGAGCGAGCCACGTTTGCCCAGGCGTGCGTGGATGCCGGTATTGTCTTCATTGGCCCATCTGCTGACGCTATTGACGTCATGGGCGATAAGCTGACGGCGCGGCAGACGGTGTTGGCGGCCGGTGTACCCGTTGTACCTGGTACGCCCCCTGGCCTGGACAATGAAGCCCTGATAGCGGCCGGCGCAGAAATGGGCTTTCCGCTGCTGGTCAAAGCCTCGGCTGGCGGTGGTGGAAAAGGGATGCGCCCTGTCTATGAAGCGGCCGAACTGCCCGACGCCATTGCCGGGGCGCGCCGCGAAGCCCAGGCCGCTTTTGGCGACGACACCGTTTACCTGGAAAAGATGATCACTGAAGGCCGTCACATCGAAATTCAACTGCTGGCTGATGCTCACGGTAACATCATCTACCTGGGTGAGCGAGAATGCTCGCTGCAGCGCCGCCACCAAAAGCTGATTGAGGAAGCACCCTCATTTGTGGTCGATGAGGATTTGCGCCGCCGTATGGGGGAAGTGGCCGTGGCCGCCGCCCGCGCTGTAGATTATGTCAACGCTGGTACGATTGAATTCCTGGTGGACAAGGAGAAGAACTTTTACTTTCTGGAAATGAACACCCGCTTGCAGGTAGAGCATCCGGTAACGGAACTGGTGACGGGCATTGACATTGTGCAGGAGCAGTTGCGTATTGCCCGCGGCCGTAAGCTGCGCTGGCGGCAGGAAGATGTACGCATCCAGGGCTGGGCCATCGAGTGCCGTATCAATGCCGAGGACCCGTACAACAATTATTTGCCCTCGACCGGGACCATTTCTACCAGCCGGCTGCCCACCGGTCCGGGGGTGCGCGTAGACACTGGCGTTTTCCCCGGCTATGAGGTGACACCCTACTATGACTCGATGATCAGTAAGCTGATTTGTTATGGCGAAACGCGAGGCGAGGCGGTGCTGCGGATGCGGCGTGCGCTGGAAGAGTATCGGATTATGGGGGTGAAAACCAACATCCCCTTCCACCAGCATATGATGAATAGTCACCGCTTTTTGACGGGTCAATTTGACACCAAGTTTGTGGAAGAGCGGTTTAGCATGAGCGACCGGGAGGCACCCCACGACCTGGAAGCGGCAATCTTAGCCACGCTGGTGGCCCATCGGCGCGGCCAGCAGGCCAGCCAGATCGTGGCTCCCGGCGAGCGGGACGTGAGTAATTGGAAGTGGTACAGTCGCTGGGAGCGCTTACGGCGATAAAATGGGATGCAGATGACGCAGATAAACGCAGATTTTTTCTCTGTTTTTCTCCGTGTATCTCCGCGTGTACTCTGCGTATCTCCGTGTAACTGTTTGAGTCCCAATTGGATGAGCGATCATGAAATATTTTACGACGATAAACGATACGGAATTTGAAATTATAATTGACCACGATAACCAGATTCGGGTCAATGGCGAGACGTATGAGATTGACTTTCAGCAGCTTGCGGAAGGGGGCATGGTTTCCCTGTTGTTGCAGCGGCGCTCCTTTGAAGCGGCCGTTGAGGAGCGGGAAGGCAACAACTGGGAAGTCTTGATCCAGGGAGAACTGTACGACGTGCAGGTGCAGGATGAGCGGAGTTACCAGTTGGCTCAGGCACGGGGGGGTGGTACGGCCGTTGCCGGCGAAGCTAACATTAAGGCGCCTATGCCCGGCCTGATCATTGCCGTCCCCGTCAGTCCCGGCCAGACGGTTCACAAAGGGGATAAAGTGGTTATCCTGGAATCCATGAAAATGGAAAACGAACTACGCTCCCCGCGTGATGGGCTGGTCCTGCGCGTCAATGCCCAGCCTGGCGATAGCGTGGAGAAGGATGCGGTGCTGATGGTGATTGGTGAGCCGGAAGAGGCATAAAACCACGCTTTACCGACACCAGCCAGTTTAGCCAGCAAACGAGCAGCACCTTGTTGGCTAAAGCGCTGGCAGACACGGCCGTTTCCTTCTCTGCCTGCAATCCGATTTGCCCGGCAGCGCTCGCTGGCACGAGCTGGGCCTCAACCTGCTGCAAGAACTGCTTAGCCTAAACTAGAGCTAAAGCCAGTACTAGCGTGAGAGATTTCCTATGGCTCTAGCTCTAACGTTACACTACTTCTTAGGAGAACAATGAACGACGAACTACATTCTGACTTAGCCCGCGTCCTGGTGCCAGAGGAAACGATCCAGGCGCACGTCAAGGTCTTGGCCCACCAGATTTCGCAAGATTATGCCGACGTGGAGCGGCTTTATCTAATAGGCGTGCTGCGCGGCGCTTTTATTTTTCTGGCCGATCTGGTGCGGCAGTTGACCATCCCCCACAGCGTTGATTTCATGTCTGTGTCTAGTTATGGCAAGACGGCCGTTTCAGGCGAGGTGCGTATTGTGCTGGACCTGCGCGAACCGATTACCAACCAGCACGTGCTGATTGTGGAGGATATTGTAGACAGTGGCCGAACCCTGAGCTACCTGTACAAGACGCTTTCCGGCCGGCAGCCAGCTTCGCTGAAGACCTGTACGCTCGTACAAAAACGGCGTGAACAGATTGACGTGCCCGTCCATTACCTGGGCTTTAGCATTCCCGATGTCTGGGTAGTAGGCTACGGTCTGGACTATGCCGACCAGCACCGTACTTTACCCTACATTGCCGAACTGAAAGAAGAGGTATACAAGAAATAGAACTGACACTAAGGACGTCATCGTTGGCCGCGAGGATTTTTATACGTTAGCACTGCCATCATTGGCAGGCTAACTATCATCCAATTCGTTGCCCTCTACACAAAACGAAACGGCCGAACTTTCCCCCACATTGCCCGCCGCATCCACCGCCTGGGCCTGGACCGTGTGGCAGCCGCTGCCGCGCACCCGCCAGCGCACACTATAGGGCGGTTCCGTGCTGCTGGCGAACGGTTCAGAACTGCTGTCCAGGTAAAAATCAACCCGCGCCAGGCGCAAATTGTCCTCCGCCTGGGCGGTAAAGGTTAACTGTACCCCATCAGGCGTGAGCGTCTGGCCAGGCTGGGGGAAGGTGATCTGGACAGTGGGGGGTGTGTTGTCAATAGTGACGTGGGTGCTAACTTCGGTGAAACGGCCGTCGGCCCCCACCACCGTCAGCAACAGCGTATACAACCCGCTCAGGTTAGACACATCCCATTCCGCCAGCGATTCATTTTGGCGAGGGGTGGTCACATTATCCACAATCGTCTGCAAATTGGCCGGCGTCAGGCCGCGGAAATAGGCCAGCCGGTAATGGCTGAATTGGTCGCCCTGAGCCGTGCCGGTAATGGTGATGACGCCACCCACCGCGGCAAAATCGGTCGGGCTGGTGATGGCCGCCACCCCGTTGGGCACGGCGGCCGGCAGGATGGTGTCATACTCGGTAGGGGGTGCTTCGATGTTGTTTTCGGCCGCCCATTCCGCCGCCGCTTCCGGGTAAAGGCGGTAGACGCGCCGCTCGATCAGCTCCGGCGGCGTGTAAATCGTGGCCCGCCGACCCGTTTCCTGATTGATGGCGATTTCCTGAAAGATGGTGTCGCGCACGGTGGGCTGGGTGCCGGCGATGAACAGTTCGGTGACGGTGGGGCAGTGGGGGCTTGCACTGAACCTGGCCGAAGTGGTGGGTAGCAGGCCGGAGATGTCGCACACGGCCGTTTCCACCAACCCCGCCGGGCGCGGCCACAAACCAACCGGTTCCGTCTGCAACGCCCAACTCATCAAGCCGTGCCAGATGGGTGCGGCCCCGTCCATGCCCGTCACTTCGGCTGTGGCCCGGCCGTCCCGATTGCCTACCCAAACGGCCGTGACCAGTTCCGGCGTATAGCCCACCGTCCAGGCCCCGCGATAATCGGCCGTTGTGCCGGTGGTGGCGGCGGCCGGCCGATTCAAAGGTAATTCCAGTAAATTGGGACAGCCCCAGATGGCACAGCGGGCGCTGCGGTCGGCCAGCATATCGTTCACAATAAAGGCCAGTTGGGGCGTCAGGATTTCCCGCTGCTGCGGGGCGTAGTCGTAGAGAATGGTGCCGTCTCTGGTTTCCACTCGTTCAATCAGGACCGGATCGAGGCCGCGATAGTCGGGCCGGGTTTCGTTAGCCGGTTGGCCAACCATAGCCGGTTGGCCAACCATCAGCCCCATGTGACCCAGAACGCCGTAGGCATAGGCCATATCGAGCAGGGTGACCTCGCCGCCGCTGACGGGCAGTGACAGCCCATAGCGGCTGCTGTGCTGGTCCATCGTCGTCAGCCCCAGGTTGTGGGCGGTGCGTAAGGTGCGCTCCACGCCCACCCAGCTTAGTACCTGCACGGCCGGTACAAAATCCCCGCCGGCCACTGCCTGACGCAGACGGATGGGGCCTTGAAAACGGCCGTTGACATTCTGCGGCACAAAGGAAGAGCCACCCATAATGGCCCCAAAATCGGTTTCGATGTCCAGAACCATCGAGGCGGCCGTGTAGCCCTGGCTGAGCGCGGTGAGGTAGATGAAGGAGGCCAGGGCCGTGCCGGGGGGATGGGCCAGGTCTACAGCCAGATTGGTTGGATTTTGCTGCCAGTCGCTCAGGCCGCCGACCAGGGCGCGGACGGTGCCATCACGCGGATCGAGCATGACCACGGCTGCTTCGCCCACCTGCCGGTTACGCCCCAGATTGTCGGGATCGGGCGGGGGTAGATAGGCGAGGGCGGCGCAACGGTCGCGCTCGTCGGCGGGCAGGCCATCCCCCACCGCGCCGCCGAGCCGGTTAACCTGGGCGCGGCTAAGGCATTCGGCCTGTTGCTGCCAGCTTAAATCGAGCGTGGTGTAGATTTGTAACTGGCCGTCGAGCAGTTGGCGGGGGCTGAACTGCTGCGCCAACTGGCGCTGGACCAGGTGGGCAAAGTGGGGGGCGATAATGTCGAAACGGCCGTCTAGCGGGGGGCGAATGGGGATGGGAACGGCCGTGACGACGGTGGCTTCGGCGCTGCTGATCAGCTCGGCGGCCACCATGCCATCGAGCAGGTCGGCCTGACGAGCGCGGGCGGCGGGCAGATCGTCAATGGGATTGGCGGTCGGCTGCAAGGCAACCGGAGCCAACAGGCTGGCCTCGCCCAGCGTCAACTGGCTGGCGGCACGGCCGAAATAGACGTAGGCGGCCGCGTCAAGGCCCAGAGCCAAATTGCCATAGTAGGCGCGGTTGAGATGCCATTCGATCAATTCATCCAGGCTAAAGTTTTGGGCGGCGCGATGGCTCAACATGAGGGCGCGTAGCCGGGTCAGCGGGTTATCGGCCGGGGCGTGGGCCGAACTGTCGGCCAGCAGTTCGCGGCTGACCAGGTGGTAGAGCAGATGGCTGTGTTCCTGGACCGGTGTCTGGCGCAGCAGCAGGGCGTAAAGCCGCTGCCAGGCGGGTCCAAAGGGGGGCGGGGTTTGTTGGTAAGCGGCCAGGCTGGTGTTGACCACGCTGTCGGGGATTTCGGCGCGGGTCAGCCAGGGGCTGGCCTGGGGCGCGGGCGGGCGCAGGTGGTAGATGGGCACGGGCTGGGGGTCATTCCGGCTGCGCCAGGCGTAGATGGTGCTGCCCTGGGCCGGATCGGACGCGGGGGCAGCAGACAGTTGGGCATAGGTAGGGAGTTCTTGGGTGGTCTGGCTGTAAACGGCCGTGACCCCCAACACACCGAGCAACAGGACAAAGAACCCGGCCAATGCCAATCCAGAAAAGAGCAGCCCAAAACTGCGCAGTAGGGAACGGCCGTTGCGCTGCTGCCGCGCCCGGCGCGCTCGTCGTCGTTGAATCAGAGAAGTTGTTTTAGGCATAGTTACGTGATGCGTAAAACGTGAAACGTAATGGATTGAGGCTGCTTCTTACGTTTTACGCTTTACGTTTTACTCACTCCATTTTCCCTCTATCGTCGGGGATGGGCAACTTGCTACGATTCAAATGATTCATACAATATTGAATGATTTGAAGGAATAGCGTGCAAACGATAAAATTAGGCTCGATTGTGTAGCAGTCCTTAGACTTTACGCACTACGCACTACGAAACAAGCAATAAAACAACGTATCATTCCGAGGAGGATGAGAAGATAAAATGATTCCTGAAGCAAAAATTACCAGACCACCAGAAGTTATGAGACCACCACTCACGCCAGATACGATGTGGGATATTGATTTCTATAAGGAAAACGGCCTGTACTTTTACCTGGAAGCAACTGAGGAACTGCTGCCCAACGGCCGTGTACGGGTCCAAAATTATGGCGAGATGATCATGCTGGGCGGTTACTCCTATTTGGGGCTGATTGGCCATCCGCAGATTAACGCGGCGGCGCAGGCGGCTGTGACCAAGTATGGCACGGGCACCTACGGCGTACGCCTGCTGGCCGGGACGCTCGACCTGCACAACCAGTTGGAGGAGCGCATTGCTCGCTTTAAGCAGGCAGAAGCGGCCGTTACCTTTTCTAGCGGCTATGTGACCAATCTGGCGACCATTTCTTGCCTGCTGCGCCGGGGGGATACGGTCATTTGTGACAAGCTCAATCACGCCAGCATTGTCGATGGCTGTCTGTTGGCCCAGGCGAAATTTGTCCGCTTCCGCCACAATGATATGGACCATTTGGAGCGACGGTTAAGAGAGGTGGAAGGAAACGGCCGTATTCTAGTTGTCGCCGACGCCGTATTCAGCATGGATGGGGACATCATCGACCTGCCCACCATGAGCCGCCTCTGCCGCCAGTACGGGGCCTACCTGATGATCGACGAAGCCCACTCGGTCGGCGTTATTGGCGAGACGGGGCACGGCATTGAGGAGCATTTTGGGATGCCGCCTGACTGCATTGACATTAAAATGGGCACCCTGAGCAAGACAATTCCCAGCGCGGGCGGCTACATCGCCGGCAGCGAGCAATTAATCACCTTCCTCAAGCATGAAGCACGCGGCTTTATCTTTTCGGCCGCCGTGCCGCCCGCCTCGGCTGCCGCCGCCAAAGCGGCCTTTGACGTCATTGAAGCAGAACCAGAGCGTATCCAAAAGCTGCAAGACAATTACAATCATTTTTCTGACCGGCTGCGCCAGGCCGGGTTTGATCTGCTGTATACAGAGACGGCTATTGTGCCGGTGATATGCGGCTCATCAGAGCGGGGCACAGCCCTGGCGCGCTATTGCCAGGATCGCGGTATTTTTGTGCAGGCGGTGGGTGCGCCGGTGGTGCCGGAGGGTCTGGCCCGGCTGCGGGCCTGCGTCTCGGCCGCGCATACGGTGGAAGATATTGATTACTGCGCTGACGTGATTATTGAGGGGGGGTATGAGTTAGGGATACTACACTAACGGCGCGGGGTTTTGCCTCATCGTGCGGAAATCACAGCCCGTACTTTGTCAATAAGAACGGCCGTAGGCTCGATTAAAGACTCTACTATATTGGCATCTAATATCACAAAGTCAATATAGTCCCCTTCCTGGCGCAGATCGAAAAGGTGGCTGTAGAAACGGCCGTCTTCCTTATCAAAGACGCCCGGCTTAACATAATGCTGATTGAAGAGCGCTTTGACGCCGCTATGCTTTGAGGCCAAATGGCCATCCTTGACCAGCAACGCGGAGACGGCGTAAAAAGCTGCATAGTAGAGTCGATTAGCGCACGCATTCCAATGCCCTTGCTGCTGCATCAGACGGGCCTCCTGTAGTGTCTCGGCTGCTCGAGTGAGACGATAAATCAGTAATGCTTGTAGCGACTCTTCGTTCATAAGGGAACGCCATCTTTTTCGATTTCTCGTTTGAATGGCAGGGCGGCGTATTTCGGTGAAGACCACTCCTGTCTGGTGCGAATGATGCTGCTTAACACAGTATCGGTTTCCAGTTCAAGATCATATAGCCGGTCCTTGATCTGGCGTTTGATCTGTTGGTCTGTCGGTCGGTTCAACAAAATCAGAAAGTCCCAATCGGAATGGGTAACGGCCGATTCCCTGGCCCGAGAACCGAACAGGATAATTTCGGCATCTGGGGCCACATCCCGGACAACAGATTTGACGCGGTTTAGCAGTTCATGTGATTTCATTTGCAATTTTCCTGATTGCTCAAACCATACTGAGGCTACATAACTATCTTTACAAGCCATTATACATGATCCCGGAGGTTGGGGCGATGGGTGCGTGCTTCGTGAATTTGGTTCATTTTCTTGCCAGGAAACGGCCGTTATGGTAACTTTTGTGCCTGTGTAATAATCCATCCCCTATGGCAACACTGAGGAACCATGAGCCACGAACATATTCTGGACGTTAGAAATGTATCTTTGAGCTTTGGTGGTACCAACGCTTTGCTAGACGTCAGCTTTGGCGTCCGGCGTGGCGAGATACGAGCCATTATCGGCCCCAACGGTGCCGGTAAAACTTCCATGCTCAACTGCATCAGCGGCTTTTACCGTCCTCAAAAAGGTGAAATCCAGTTCAAAGAAACCAGCCTGGTCCAGACACCACCGCACAAAATCGCCGGCCTGGGCATCGCCCGTACCTTCCAAAATATCGCCCTCTACACCGGTCTCAGCACCCTCAATAACCTGATGGCCGCCCGCCACATCCACATGAAACAAACCGCCCTCGACAGTGCCATTTACTGGGGGCGTGCCCAAAAAGAAGAAGTACAGCACCGTGAATTTGTCGAAGAAATCATCGACTTTTTAGAAATTGCCCACATTCGCAAAGCAACCGTAGGCGCACTCCCCTATGGCCTACGCAAACGGGTCGAACTGGGTCGTGCCCTGGCTCTGGAGCCGGAACTGCTGCTTCTGGATGAGCCAATGGCCGGTATGAATGTCGAAGAAAAAGAGGACATGGCTCGCTTTATCCTCGACATCTACGAGCGGCGCGGCGTCACCATTGTTCTCATCGAACATGACATGGGGCTGGTCATGGACATTTCAGACCGGGTTGTTGTGTTAGATTTTGGTCGAAAAATCGGCGACGGCACACCCGACGAGATCAAGAACGACGAGCGGGTCATTCAAGCCTATCTGGGACAAGCGTAACATCAACCTTTTGCGCCTTTCGCGCCTTAGCGGTAGAAATTATGAGCGAACCACAAACGATTCCACAATATTTTCTGGAACGTGTCCGGGAATATGGGGCTGGCAAAATCGCGCTGCGCCAAAAAGAGTTTGGTATCTGGCGTGAATTTAGCTGGGCCGATTCGTATGAGGAAGTTAAGGCGTTTGCCCTGGGGATGATTGTGCTGGGCTTGCAGCGGGGCGACCGGGTTTGTACTGTCGGTGACAATGACCGTCAATATTTGTGGGCCTACATCGCTCTGCAAGCAGCCGGGGCCGTGCCGGTCGGTCTCTACACCGACTCTACCAGCAAAGAGTTCGCTTTCGTAGTAGAACACAGTGACGCTACCTTTGTCCTGGCCCAGGATCAAGAGCAGTGTGACAAAATGCTGGAGATTCAAGCCCATGTACCTGACATCAAAAAGGTCATTTACTGGGACGGACGCGGCCTGTGGAACTATCAGAGTGACTGGCTTATCTCTTATGAGGAGGTGCAGGCGTTGGGCCGAGAACTGGCAGCACAAGAGCCAGACCGCTTTGAGACGGAAATTGCCCTCGGCCAGGCGTCTGATCTGGCCACCTTCTGTTATACATCTGGCACGACCGGCTTACCCAAAGGGGTCATGCTGACTCAGGAGAATCTGCTCTACTCTTCCAAAGTCTACATCAACGTGGACCCCCGCTACGATACCGACAACCACGTCAGTTTTATGCCTATGGGCTGGATTGCCGAGCCGGTTTTGGGTATTGCCTCCCACGTCTACGCTGGCATGGTGGTCAACTTCCCCGAAGAGCCGGAAACGGTGCGCCAGGACATCCGCGAAATCGCGCCGGAAAATCTCTTCTACAACTCCCGCCTGTGGGATAATCTGGTGGCGATGGTGCAAGTACGCATCAATGACGCTTCCTGGGTCAACCGCCAGTTGTACCGCCTCTTTTTACCCATTGGTTATAAAGTGGCCGACATGCGGCTGCGGGGCGAATCGCCGGGTTTGGGCCTGCGCCTGGCTTATCAGGTGGGCGACTGGGTGGTGTTTGGCCCGATTCGGGATCAGTTAGGTATGTCGCGGGTGCGTTCGGCCTACACGGCCGGGGCCGCCCTCAGCCCGGACGCGATGCGCTTTTTCCACGCGCTGGGCATCAATCTGAAGCAGATTTATGGCTCGACGGAGGTCAGTGGTGGGGCTACGCTGCATCGGGATGGGGACATTAAATTTGCCAGTGTGGGCCGGGCAGCACCAGGCATTGACATTCGTATTTCACCTGAGGATGAGATTCAGATTGCAGGGCCAACGGTGATGGCTGGTTATCATAAGGACCCGATGGCGACGGAGAAGGATTTGTTGGTGGAAAACGGCCGTGCCTGGTTCCGCACCGGGGATGCTGGCTATATCGACAAAGACGATCATCTCATCTACCTGGACAGGGTAAAAGATATGATTACGCTGGCCAACGGCGAACGCTTCTCGCCCCAATTTATCGAAGGACGGCTCAAATTCAGCCCCTACATTCGAGACGTAATGGCTATTGGTGGCGAAACCCGTGACTACGCCACCGCTCTGGTCATCATCGACTTTGAGACAGTCGGCCGTTGGGCCGAAAAACGAGGGCTGGGCTATACCACCTTCCTCGACCTTTCCCAAAAGCCGGAAGCATATGAACTGGTGCGAGCAGCTGTGGAAGAAGTTAATGAAAGCCTGCCCGAAGCCGGCCGTGTTCGTCGCTTCGTCCTGATGCATAAGGAGTTCGACGCCGACGAAGCTGAAATGACCCGTACCCGCAAGCTGCGCCGGGGCTTCCTGGCCGAGCGTTATGGCGACATCATCGAAGCTTTATACAGTGACCAGCAAACGGTCAAAGTCCGGGCCACCGTTACGTATCAAGACGGCCGTGAAGCCCACATCGAAACCGATGTGCGTATCACGACAGTCACATAAGAAGGACGAAGGATGAGGGACGAATTATGAACTGGGAGCTTGTACCACAACAATTTGCCACAGGCGTTTTGAATGGGGGGATTATCGGCCTGATTGCTCTGGGCATTGTGCTGATTTACAAATCCTCTGAGGTGTTCAATTTTGCCCAGGGGCACATGGTGATGTTGGGCGCGTACCTGACCTGGTGGTTTGCCGGGGCCAACGAAACAGGCAGCGAGTTGTTCAATCTGCCCCTGTGGGCGGCCGTTATTATGGCGTTGATAGCGGCTACGCTGCTGGGTCTGATGATCGAGCGGCTGGCGCTGCGCCCCATGACAGGCCAGCCTTTGCTCTCGATTATTTTGATGACGCTAGGGTTGTCCCTCTTTTTAGAAGGGTTGGCGGCCATTTCGTTTGGTATCCAGCCTAAGAGCAACTTCCCGGCCCCGTTTGGGCCGAGTGATGTGTTTCGCATCCCCTTTCCGGGAGCGTTCAATGACACGATAATTTTACGCTATGCGTTGGTGGCGGCGTTTGTGGTGTCGGTGGTAACGGCCGTTGTCTTTATCCTCTTCTTCCGCAAAACACGCACGGGGCTGGCCATGCGGGCTACCTCCGAAAACCACGAACTGGCCCGCAGCGTAGGTATCAAAGTGCCCCGCATCTTCGGCCTTTCTTGGGCCATTGCCGGTATCGTAGCTACCTTGGGCGGCGTCCTGCTGGCTATGCTTACCGGCGTTAGCCTCAGCCTGGCCACGGTCGTACTCGTCACCTTCCCCGCCATCCTGCTCGGCGGGCTAGAGTCGCTACCGGGGGCAGTTGTGGGCGGCATCATCGTTGGCCTATCCCAGGCGTTGGTTCAGGCCTCGACTATGCCGGTCATCCGCCACTCATCCGAAATAGCCCCCTATGTACTGCTGCTGATTGTCCTAGTCATTCGCCCCGAAGGACTGTTTGGTCAAAAGCGCATCGAGAGAATCTAGAGGGAATAACCTATGGCCGCAATTCGACCAGCCGGAGATTTTGACCGTAGTTATCAGCAAGATATGGGCGTATTACGCCAGCGTTGGCATTGGGTGCTGCTGGTTGTGGGCCTGCTCTTTACTCTGAGTACGCCCCTCTGGGCCAACGCCTACATCGTCTCTACCGCCAACCGGATCATGATCGCCGTCATTGCCTTACAGGGCCTCAACATCCTCACCGGCTACACCGGCCAGATTTCATTGGGGCAGGCTGCCTTTATGCTTGTTGGCGGCTACATCTCCGGCCTGGCCATGATTCATTGGGGGCTGCCCATCTATCTGACCATTCCCCTGGCGGCCATTGGTACGGGACTGGTGGGGCTGTTGTTTGGCTTGCCTTCCCTGCGCGTTAAGGGCTTCTACCTGGCGATGGCCACGCTGGCCGCCCAATTCATTATCCCCTGGATGTCGCGCCAGACTTTTCGCGACTATTTGGGTGGTTCAACCGGTCGTATTAGCGTCCCTGTGCCTGAGCTGTTTGGCATCCGTTTTGCCGAAGTTAACCAGTTCTTTTACATTTCTCTAGCTGTATTGATTATTACCACTATTATCACCCTTAATATTACGCGTACCCGCATGGGCCGCGCCTTTGTTTCGGTGCGTGATAATGACCTGGCGGCCGAACTGTTGGGCGTTAATCTGTTTGGCTACAAGCTACGGGCTTTTGCCATTGCTGCTATGCTGGCCGGTGTGGCCGGGGCCTTGAGTGCCCACAGCCAGCGCGGCGTGGGCACAGAATTTGGCTATGGGCTGGAAGAGTCGATTATTTTGTTGGGTATGCTGGTGATTGGCGGTCTAGGCACTAACTTAGGCCCATTCCTCGGTGCGGCCACTGTCATTTTGTTAGAGGATTTGGCGAGTTTGGTAGGGGCTTCGATGGCCGGTATCTTCCCCGGCCAGTCGGCACGACTGCTGACTTCATTCCGCCCGATCTTTTTTGGTCTGGTTTTGATGCTTTTCTTGATCTTTGAACCGCGCGGATTGGCCCATCGTTGGCAGTTGACAAAAGCAGCCTGGCGATTACGGCCGTTTTCGAGATAGCGAAGTGGCGAAGGGGCAAAGTGATCAGTCCGCAACCCCGCCACTACGCCACTCTGCCCTAAGGAGGTGATGTCTGACAAAACGAGTTGAAACAGGTCCCTTCGTAATTTCTAATTTATACTATCAGAGGAGAATGTACCATGAAGAGAAAAGCATTACTTATTCTGTCAAGCCTGATGTTGGTGTTGACTCTGGCCCTGGTAGCCTGTGGCAGCGACACCCCCGCCCCCCCCGAAACCCCCCCCCCCCCCGGTTGA
>SLGK01000197.1 GCA_007123775.1 Anaerolineae bacterium
AGCGGCCGGGCCGACACCAGCGCCCCAGAGCCGGCCGCCTACCAACGACTACGGAAGATGCGCGATGGCTGAACGTAGCGACGATTTCCTCTGGCGACATTTGAAAAGTGTGCCTGCCTTCCGGGCCTTGTTGCGCGGCGTCGAGGCCCGCTTCTACCAGGTGGTCGATCTGCCCGGCCCGGTGCTAGACGTGGGCTGTGGCGACGGCCATTTTGCCCAAATGACTTTCGACGCGCCCCTGGCGGCCGGCATTGACCCCTGGTGGAATCCCTTGCGTAAAGCGGCCCGCAGCGACCGCTACGAGGTGCTGGTCCAGGGCATGGGGGATCGGATGCCCTTCCCCGACCATCATTTTGGCAGCGCGTTTAGTAATTCGGTGCTGGAGCATATCCCTGACGTGCAGGCGGTTTTGAATGAGACGAGCCGGGTATTGCAGCCAAACGGCCGTTTTCTCATCACCATGCCCAGCCACTACTTCACCGACTACCTGGGCGGCGCCGCCCTGCTGCAAAAGGTAGGATTGGGCGGTCTGGCTCCCCGCTATCAGGACTTCTTCAACACCATCTCCCGCCATGCCCATACCGAGCCGCCCGAATGGTGGGCCGCACGGCTGGCCCGGGCCGGTTTTGAGATTGAGCGCTGGCAATATTACTTCTCCCGCGACGCGCTGCGGGCGTTGGAATGGGGCCATGTGCAAGGGCTGCCCTCGGCCATCCTCCACGCCCTGACCGGCCACTGGATTGTGGCCCCCTGGGAAGATAGTCTGCACCGTACCGAGCAATGGCTACGGCCGTTTTACGACGAACCATTCAACCCCCACGAAGAGGCCCACGAAGGGGCCTACCTGCTCATTGTGGCCCGCAAGGTCAGCGATAGACCAATTACTGCCCCGCTGCCCGCGCCGCAGCCGTTTACGCTGGCCCAGTTGCAGCAGGCCGAGGCGCAGCGCGTCGCCGGGGCTGATGTGCCATCGGTGTCTACTACAGAATTAACGCAGAGGCGCAGAGACGCAGAGGCACAGAGTATCGAGGTGGTTGAGCGGCCTGTGCCTCGTCCGAGAGCAGAAACCAAAACGGCCGTAGCCACCCCCAGCCGCTCGCCGCTCATTACGGCCGGGCTGCTTTTGTTGGCCCTTTTTGCCGGATTGGTCGGCCAATCTAGCCTGATGAGCGATCCGACGGCGCCGGGCAGTGGCCTGCGCTGGTATGGCCTCAGCCTGACCCTCTTTGGCCTGCTCGCCTGGCGGCTCTGGTCGCCCCAAACGAGTCTGGCCCGGCCGTCGCTCAATCTGGCCGCCGTGCCGCGCCGCCGCTGGCTCTACCTGCCCGCCCTGCTGTTAGGATTGGTCGCCTATGGCCAGAGCAGTTGGTTTCTGGCTTTGTTGTTTTGGGCGGGGTCAATTGGCCTGGCTCTCTACTCGCTACACGAAGCAAGCGGCTGGCGACCCCGATTTACCCCTTTTCAGATGGCGGCGGCCGGGCTGCTCTTTGTAGCCGCGCTGCTGCTGCGGGGTTTGGGCCTCAGCCAGCACCCCTTCATCCTCAACGGCCTGGAAGCCAACCTGGGGCTAGACGTGCTGCGCGTGCTAGATGGGGCTATTAGCAGCCCATTCAGCACCGGCTGGCTGGATAATCCCACCCTGCCCAGCTTTATCATGGCTGGCCCGATTGGCCTGTTGGGGCCATCTACGCTATCGCTGCGGCTGCTTTCACCAATCATAGGGGCGTTGACGGTCACGGCCGTTTACCTGCTAGGCGAACGATTATACGGCCGTGTGGTCGGGCTGAGTGCCGCCCTGCTGCTTTTGGGCAGCCATTTCCACCTCCACTACAGCCGCCTGGGGCTGACCAACATTTGGGATCCGCTCTTCACCTGGCTGGCATTAGGGTTGATACTGCTGGCCTGGCAGCGCGGCCAGGCCGGTCAACCCCACCGTCCCCTCTGGCTGCTGGCCGGATTGATGGTTGGCTTCAATGCCTACCTGTTTACCAGCGCGCGTTTGCTCCCCTTGATTTTGGTCGGTCTAGCCCTCCACCTGCTGCTCTGGCAGCGAACCGCGCTGCGGCAGCAGGCCCCGGCCATTCTGGCCGGGCTGGGGCTGGCCCTGATTGTGGCCCTGCCCCAACTTTTCTACTATCAGGCCAACTCCGACCGCTTCTGGGAACGGACTGAGGCGGTGGGCGTGGGGCTGCCCATCGGCCCATCTGATTGGCTGGCGCGGGAAGCTGAGCAGCGCGGCCAAAGTGAGGCGGCGGTGCTGCAACAGCAGGCGACCCAGGCTCTACTTGCCTTTAACGCCACGTTGGACCGTAGCAATGCTTATCGCGCTTCTATGCCGCTGCTGGGGGCAGGGATGGCGCTGCTTTTTGTGTTGGGCCTGGGGGTGGCGGTGGTGCAGGTCGGCCAGCCCCGCTACGCGCTGCTGCTGCTCTGGGTGCTGATCACGCTGTTGGCGGGCGGCCTCATGACGGAGAATCCGCCGCAGAGCCATCGGCTGGTTCTGGCAACGCCCGCGCTGGCGCTGCTGGCCGGGCTAGGGCTGTGGCTGCTGGGCCGGCTGCTTTTAACGCTGTGGACTGAGGCTGGGGGGGAGAAAACGGCCGTTTACCGCCAATACCTGTTACCCGCGCTGCTGGTGGTAGCCCTGCTGCTGTCGCTGAGTGATGTGGGGTATTATTTCGGCCGTTACCGCGCCCAGCCCAACTTTGCCGACCTGAACACAGAAGTAGCGGACAGGATGGCCCATTATCTCAACGAGTTGGGCGCGGAGTGGACGGCCTATTTTTACGGCCCGCCCCGCATGTACGTCGGCTTTCCCAACATCGCCTTCCTAGCATCGGGCCATGAGGCTGGCTATAATTTATTCGACGTAGACCACGATGAGGGACTGGGGTCTGATTTCGTGAGCGTTAGGCCCAACCTGACCTTCATCTATTTACCAGAGCGGCTGACTGAACTAGAAGCCATCCAGCAGCAATTTCCCAACGGCCACCTGCGTCAGTTTGATGGCTATTACAGCAGCCCGTTGTTTTATGCGTATGAGGTACGGCCGTAGTGCGTAGTACGTAGTGCGTAGTGATTTACGCACTACGTACTACGCATTACGGATATAACCATGTCAGAACAAAAGGTCAATCAAGGCGTACAAGTTTCTCCCCCCTGGGGACGCAACACCAAGACGGTGGTGGTGGTTATTGCCCTGCTGCTGTTTGCTTTGATTACCTACCGCTTTCAATCCCTGCTGGCCCAGTTGATTATTGCCGCTATTTTGGCCTACCTACTCAACCCGATTGTGGCTTTGGTCAACAAGCGTGTGCCGATCAAGCGCACCATTGTCATTGCCGTCATTTACCTGATCCTGGCCGTAACCAGCATTTGGGCCATTATTGCCCTGAGCGTGGCCGCCATTCAACAGACAATCAGCCTACTCAACCAACTGCCCATGCTCATTGAGCAAACCAGCACGATGTTGACCGACCTGATGGAACGTACGGAACCAGTGACCATCGGCCCTTTTCCCATCTATACCACCGGCCTGCCCTGGGACCAGTTGACCAACCAGCTTTTGGGACTGGTTGAACCGGCTATTTCCACCGGTACGCAATTTTTGCGCCAGGCGGCCACAACGGTTGTAATAACAGTTCTGAATGTGGTATTTATCTTCTTTCTGTCGCTGTATATTGCTATGGAAATTCCCAGAATCGGTGAGCATGTAGCTAAAGCAGCCCAGCAGCCGGGCTACCGCTATGACGCGGAACGGCTGATGCGGGAATTCGGCCGTATTTGGAGTTCTTATCTGCGCGGGCAGATTACGGTTGTCCTTCTCATCACCTTTTTGGTCTGGCTGGCGCTGACGCTGCTGGGAGTGCAAAACGCACTGGCCCTGGCTTTGCTGTCGGGTCTGCTAGAGTTTATTCCTTACCTGGGGCCGGTGATTGGGGCGGTGGTGGCGGTGGCGGTAGCCTTCTTCCAACCAACCAATCCGTTTGGGCTAGAGGCGTGGCAGTTTGCTCTGCTGGTGCTGGCAGTGATGACGATCATCCAGCAAATTGAGGGGAATGTTTTGGTGCCGCGCATTATGGGGGATGCACTGGATGTGCATCCGATTTTGGTGCTAATCGCCGTAATTATCGGGGCCTCGCTGGCCGGAATTTTGGGGGCGATTCTGGCTTCGCCCATGTTGGCAACGACTAAATTGATTGGTCTTTATACCTGGCGCAAACTGTTTGACCTGCCCCCGTTCCCCAAGCCGGAGCCGGAACCGCCGCCGCGCCGAACGCTCTATGAGCGATTGCTGTCGCTGGGGCAACTGGTGTTTGGCTGGCTCCGTATGCTCCAGCAGCGATGGACTACGTCTAAGTAGGGTTGCGGGTTGCGGGTTGCGAGTAGCGGGGTGCGGGTATTGGCTACTCGCCACCTGCTACTCGCCACACCCAATCTTTTACGTGGGCAAAAACGGCCGTTTCCACCCCATCCTCGCCCATATCAAACCAGACAATCCGCTCGTCGTCGTGGCGAAACCAGGTGTACTGCTGCCGGGCAAAACGGTGGGTCTCAAACTTCATGCGCTCTACCGCCTCGGCCAGCGTTAGCTTACCGGCCAGATGGTCCAGCAGTTGACGGTAGCCCAAGCCGCTCATGCTGGGCAAATGACGGCCGTATCCCGCTGCCTGCAATTGTTTCACCTCAGCCAACAAGCCGGCCGCCACCATTTGATCGACACGGGTGTCGATACGGCCGTATAACTCAGCCCTATCCCGATGCAGCCCCAGCCAGCAAAGTTGATAAGGCGGCGGCCGCTTCCGTTGCAGCTCAGAAATGGGACGGCCACTGACCAGGGTTACCTCCAACGCCCGCATGACGCGACGCACGTTATGGGGGTGAATCTCAGTGGCTTTGGCCGGATCAAGATGGCGTAACCAGCGGTGCAATTCTGGCTCGCCAAGCTGTTCTAACGCCTGGCGCAGGTCGTATTGGGGCGGTACGCGGGGAATGCCCCAACCCTCGACGACGGCCAGCACATACTGCCCCGTGCCACCCACCAGAATGGGCAGCCGGCCGCGTTGGTGAATGGCGTCGATAGTGGCGTAGGCTTGCTCCTGGTACTCAGCCAGGGTCAGCGTTTCGTCCGGGTCGCAGATGTCGATAAAATGGTGGGGAACGGCCGTTTGCTCGGCTGCGGTTGGTTTAGCCGTGCCAATATCCAGGCCGCGATAAAACAAGCGGGAATCGGCCGAAACAATTTCGCCATTAAAGCGTTGGGCCAGACGCAGCGAGAGGTCGGTCTTGCCTACAGCGGTGGGGCCTGCTAAGACTAATAGGGGTTTTTGCATGACTTGATTTTAATAGCGTATTGCGTAGTGCGTAGTGCGTAGTAGCATAATCAGCGATCATTACGGAATACGAAATACGGAATACGAAGGCACTATCTACCAACCCAACGCCAAATTAGGAATGTGCTCGCAGCGCAGAAATTTGCCGTGGGCGTCTAGCTCGACGGCCACCAGGTCAATGCGCCAATCCATTTCATCCGCATCCAGGTCGTTTTCGTGGAAATAATACTGGACTAGTTGCAGCAGCTTGCGGGCTTTGTGGGGCGTCAGGCCCTCTTCGGGCGTGCCCATGGCCCGGCCACGCCGCGTTTTAACCTCGACGAAAACCAGTTCGGCCCCGGCCTGGGCCACCAGGTCAATCTCGCCACGAGCGCAGCGCCAGTTACGCTGCAAGATTTGATAGCCCTTGGCCTGCAAATGGTCGGCTGCAATGCGCTCACCCCAGGCACCCAGTTGTTTACGGCCGTCTTTGGGCCTAGTTTTTGTCATGACATCTCCTTAGCTAGAGCCAGAGCAAGAGCTAGAGGAAGAGAGGTTTACTCTAGCTCTTGCTCTCGCTCTAGCTCCTACGTGTAGAGCGAACGGGCGATGCGCTGCCTGGCTTTGGGCAGCAGGCGGCGGCAGGCGCGGTCGGGATGGGTTTGGCGCAGCCGCTCGTAGAGGGCCAGGCTGTGCTGTACGGTGTGGCGGATGTCGTAGCGATGGCTGGCCTGGCGGGCCGCCTCCGCCAGCCGCTGCCGCCGGTCCGGCTGCTGCGTTAGCAAACGCATGGCGGCGGCCAACTGGTCGGGCGCGGTCAGCAGGCCGGTCTGGTGGGGGGTGACAATATCAACCATACCCGGCGCGGTGGGGGCTACAATAGGCAGCCCGGCGGCCAGGGCCTCGATCAGCGTCAGGGGATGCACTTCGCTAACAGAGGCGGTGACAAAGAAGTCGGCGGCGGCCAGGTAGTTGGCTACCTGTTCGTTGGCCAGTTCTCCGGTGAAGTGAACGGCCGTTGCTAACCCCAACCCATTCGCCTGCTGCCGCAATTTGGCCGCCAATGACCCCTGCCCTAACAACAGCAAATGCAGATCGGGACACTCCTGCCTGGCCTCAGCAAACTGTTCTAGCAGGCAGGGCAGATTTTTTTCAGGAGAAAGACGGCCGACATAGACAGCGACAACGGCCGTCTCTGGCAGCCCCAATCTGGTTTTGGTGAAGGGGTCGGTGGGGGTGTGAAACGGCCGTAAATCCACCCCATTCTCCACCACCGTAATGGGGCGGCGCACGCCAAAGGAGCGCATTACCTGGCGCATACTGGCCGATGGGGTCACGATCAGGTCGGCCAGTGCGGTCAGGCGGGGCCAGAGGCGGCGCAGCAGCCGGTCGGCAACAGCCTGGGGCAGATAGTTGCCGGTGTACAGATCGTAGCGGGTGTGGTTGGTAAAGACGATGGGGGAACGGCCGTAACGGTAAGCCAATTCCAGCCCCATCAGCAAATGGTGACAGTGCAGGATGTCCATCTGGCGCAGGCGGGCGCGGGCCTGGGCCGCATAGCGCGGGGCCAGATGGTAGCCCAGCGGCAGCGGCAGCCCCGGTGAACGGATAACGCCCGGCTCGTCACCATCAGGCCCCGGCCGGCCGAAAGTGAACACCGTCACCTCGTGGCCCAATTTCTCTAATTCTGACTTGTAGAGCGACACCATGCGCGTCACCCCATTTACTACTGGCTTATAGCAAGCCGTGATCATGCCAATTTGCATTGTGCCTCGTGTTGCGTATTGCGTAGTGCGTAGCAAGACGGTTACAGAATCTACCCAACCATTCGACCATTAGACTACTGGACTACTTGACTATACTGTCCCATGCACCAACAGCCAGCGGCGCAAGTGGGCCAGCGCCAGCGAGCAAACCCAGTGGTCAATATTTTCCGGCCGGCCGCTGAAAGAGCGCTGGGTGATTGAAACACCAAGTGGTGAGGCCAGAGTAATGAGCATTTGAATACCGCCTGGCGTCAAATGGTTATAAACCAGCAGACCGAGACCGGCATCGTCCTGCGGCAAAAGCTGCTCGGCCGCACGGCGACACCATTGGGTTAAATCACCCTGGGCGGGCAGGCTGCTGAGGCCCAAATAGTGAGCTAACTGGCCGGCGTTAGCAGTAGGCACGGCTCGTACCCGATCGCTTAACGAGCCAGCAGCGGTCGTTTCTAGCAAGCGGGCCAGTACCTGCCCGGTATCACATTCGGCCAAGACCAGATTAACCTGCTTTTGTTGCAACAAATCCAGCACGACCTGCGGCAAAAGGTCCTGCTCACCGCCATAGATGTGCGCACCTAACCGTTGGCTCACTTCTGTTCTTAACCGTTCCAATTCGGCCGTGACTTCCTGCTCCGTGCTGCCCTCAGCCCAAAGTCGAACGGCCGTCTGCCCGGCAAAGGAGTCAAACGTGATGCGGCTGTTGTCGTTGAGCGTAATGTCGGCCAACTCCTGGCGCACATTGCTCTCCATCATACCTACCGTCCGCAGCAACAGCCAGGCTGATATACGCTCGGTCGGTATGTGGCGACGCAACCACGGCAACAGATGGGCATCAAGCAGGTAAGCGAGTTCGAGTCGCTGGCGAGGGAGGCAGACGATGGTGCCTTCAGCAGCGGCCAATAACCAGCCACCACTCTGTTTGCTGGCCAGCCATTGAGCCGCTGACGGGATTGGCTGATCGCCTGTAAAGCTGTGACCTGTGACGGTAGCTATAGCACGCAAGGTGACATAATCCTGCGCTTCGTCTATGCCACCAACAACCACAACCAGATCGGCCCGCGCTACGGCCGTGCGCAGCACGTCGGTCAACAATGCCACATCCTCACCGACAGTCAGGCGACAGGTGAGGACAACACCCGCTTCAGTCAGCTTGCGGGTAACAAGGGCTGCCACCGTGTTGATAATGTCACTCAGCAGCAGGTCGTTACCAACAGTGATAAGTTCAACCTTCATGCAGAATCAAACTGTTGCAATTTTTTGGCTACCGCATCCAGCAAGGCGTCAAATGAGCGGCTAAAGGCGGCCACACCATCAGCCTGGAGTTGCTCCGTGATGGCCTCGAAATCAAGCGATAAGGCAGGCAGTTGCTCTAGCACCCAATGGGCCTCAGCCACAGCCGTTGTCAGGGACGGGGCCACCGTGCCGTGGTCACGAAAGGCATCGACCGTTTCGGGCGGCATCGTATTGACCGTCTGTGGACCAATCAACGCATCAATGTAAAGCGTGTCGGGATAGTCCGGGTTCTTGGTGCTGGTAGAAGCCCACAAGAGACGCTGGACGTTACATCCGGCTCTAGCCAGGTCGGCAAAAGCAGCACCGTGAAAAATCTCACGAAAACGCTGGTAGACGACCTTGGAGTTGGCAATGGCCACTTTGCCTCTTAGCCCGGCGGCCGTGGGCGTGTCAATTGTTTCTAACTGCTTATCAACGGCCGTATCCACCCTACTGACGAAGAAGGACGCAACCGACGCCACCTGGCCTGGCTCGCCCCCCTGGTTTAGCCAGTGGCGCAGGCCGTTGCTATAGGCCTGGGCCACGGCCTCATAATGAGCCATGCTAAACATCAGCGTAATGTTAATATTCAGGCCCAGGCCAATTAACGTTTCGATGGCGGGGATGCCGGCCGCGGTAGCCGGCACTTTGATCATCACGTTAGGCCGGCCAACTGCTGCATACAGGCGACGGGCGGCAGCAATCGTGCCTGCCGTATCATGAGCCAAATGCGGGGACACTTCCAGGCTGACAAAGCCATCCTGCTTGCCCGTTTCTTCGTAGAGGTCGGCAAACAGATCGCACGCTTGCCGAATGTCAGCCAGCGCCAACGCCTCATAAATCTCCTCGGTATCGGTTTCGCTGCCCGCCAGCGCGGCCAGTTGGTCATCATAATCATCGCTGCTGCCGATAGCTTTTTCAAAGATGCTGGGATTAGAGGTAATGCCACGCAGACCATCAGCTTCGATCAGTCGCTGAATCGTGCCATCCTCCAAAAAGTTGCGCCGGATATTGTCGTACCAAAAACTTTGATCAAATTCCTGTAAGGCTACCAACGGGTTTGCCATATCTCACCTCGCCTGAATTGCAGTTGATAAATCTCGCACTCTAAACAGCTAATACGTGTCTCATTTTAACCTGTTACGCGCTTCTGCGAAAATAATACCCAAACTATTGACAAATTGGTTCAAAAGTTCTATATTTTGTCTATACGAAAAGTTGAGCTACCGGATGTGGCCATATCGTTTGGGTCACATCGCGTAGCATCGAAAGGAAAAATGATGAGCGAAAACATACAACGTGCCCTTTTGCCCCAGGACAGTCCCCAGCTTACGGCCAACGCTTCGCTGCAAGCGGCATTGGGACTATTCCAGCAATATTTGCGAAATGAAGGTAAATCTGAAAACACGGTCAAGGCGTTCAGTAGTGACATTCGCCTGTTAGGTAAATTTCTGGGTATTGGCCAGCCAATCGGCCAGATCGGCTTGAAGGATTTGAATGATTTTCTCGATTGGCTACTGCATGAGCGGGGCGTGCCTTGCAGCCCCAAGTCGTATGCGCGGCGCGTGACGACCCTGAAAGTCTTTTTCGGCTGGCTGCAGGACAAAGGC
Organism: Anaerolineae bacterium; assembly: GCA_007123775.1. Classification (GTDB taxonomy): domain Bacteria; phylum Chloroflexota; class Anaerolineae; order Promineifilales; family Promineifilaceae; genus SLGK01. The sequence continues at coordinate 9,958 of SLGK01000197.1, forward strand.
ATATTGGCGCAGGATCCGGCCGCTGGTGTCATTCAGAAAACGGCCAGACCGCGCCTGCCGACGTTACCAACCGAGGCGGAAATAGAGCGTGCCCTGACTATTACACAGGCCATTCGAGAGGGCAACAGCGATAGCCGGCCAGATGCCCGTCCACACGTCTTGTTGGAGCTGCTGCTGCAAACCGGGATGAAGAAAAGCGAAATTATGAATCTCGTACCTTATCATATTGACCAGCATGATGAGGAAAACCCTTACATCTTTGTCCGCTATGCCAATCCCAACTACCGTTACAAAGAGCGCAAGCTGCCTATCAGCCCTGATTGGCTGGAAGTTCTGGACGAGTATCTAAGGCAATATGAGCCGCGCGACACGCTGTTTGACTGCACCGCACGCAATCTGGAGTATATTTTGACAGACGTGGGTGAAGCGGCCGGCCTGGAGCGGGGCCTGCTTTCGTTTGAGAACTTGCGCTGGACGGCCGTTTTGCGCGACTATCGCCAAAATGCAGACCCAGACGACATCCGGCAAAAGCTCGGCCTTTCCCCCGTCACCTGGCGCGAGACCGAAAAGAAGCTACAAAAGATCGCCGACCGCCAGGCAGAGTTGGAAGGAGAAAGGGCAACCGCCGCGCCAGCGGACTGAAGCAGGTCTGGCGGGACGGTAATGGGCTATCTGCCCCTGTGTAACTAGAGCGCCAGCATCCCTGCTGGCAACAGGCCGGCTAGGTAAGCCAGCGCTCCGTTTTCATTTATCTGCTGGTGCGCCGCAGGCGCACGTTGTCCCCTGAAAAAACCCTGTCTTGGGCTAAAACGCAACGTAATCACCAAAGTGGCTGACCTTAAAAAAGAAAAGCCAGCTTTGGGACTTCCCGATTATTGTCTACCGGCCACTTGTAACCAGGTACAACTGATTATCGACCGTGACGAATATGCGCAGGGGGGTTTCGGCCACGTCAAAATCGGTGATGCGCGTAAACAAATCCTGTCCCCGTTCGTCTGAGGCACGGTATTCGGCCAGCACCGTACCACCCCGACTCAACTGAATAATGCGCCCGCTGCCGGGATCGGAAACAAAGATAGAGGCATTGAGACCCCGGCCTACCAACTTAACCCGGTTGGGCGCTACCA
>SLGK01000256.1 GCA_007123775.1 Anaerolineae bacterium
GGTAAGGTGTGGTTATGGAACCTTTATTGTTGATCAGTTCGATTTTGGTGTGGCCTGTGGTGGGAATCAACCTGCTGCTAACCATAGCCCTTATTCGCCGGCAGCAAAAGACGGCCAAACGGCCTGAAATGCTGCCGGTAGGTGCAGAAGCGCCGCCATTTACGGCAGAGACGCCGGACGGAGAGAAAGTGACCCTGGCCGATTTTAACGGAGAGGGCCAACTCGCGCTTGTTTTCGTCTCGCCCACCTGTGCGCCTTGCCTGAAAAAGATTCCTTTTTTTAACAACCTCTACCCGGCTGCCAGGCGTGCTGGCGTGGAATTGATTCTCGTCAGCGACTCTGACCGAGAGGCCACCCGGTCGTTTATGGCCGAACACGAAGTGGCCCTGCCTGTGCTTGCTGCGCCCCGCTCAGCCAACCCGTTCCTGGAGCAGTACAAAGTTATGGGAACGCCAGCCTATTACCTGCTTGACCGGGCGCATAAGGTGAAAGCGGCAGGCTTTCTGGATGGTGAATGGCATGAGCTTACGGTTGAATGGATTGCAGCATAACGGTACCGGTCCGGCAACTGTGGTTCATGTTTTTCAATGGTATCCCTTTTTTTAGCCGGTGGCGGGCCTGACCCGTTGCCGAAGGAGACATAAAAATGTTAAACTGGAGTGACAAATTACTGGATCGGGTTGAAACGGCCCTGGATCGTTCGGGCTGGTTGGGAAAAACGGCCGATGCTGTGCTGGATCGGCTGCTGCCACATGACGCAGCATCGGCTTGTATTCCCTGTCATTGTGATGATTGCCACAATCATGTAGGCCTATGGTGTTTGGACTCAGCGGATAGATGCACTATACACCATCCGACTACCCCATGTCCACCAAATACACCATGTTAAACTACTGAGTTGCATAATAATTAACCATACTTATCACTACCCAGATGGCTTATAACTTTCCCCCTCCCTGTTCGCATTGGACGGGAGGGGGAAAGTGATTACATTATTTATGTTACAAAAACATTTGTGCTTTCTTCTGTTCATACTGCTCTTATTATCCTGTCGTACGGTTGAAAAACAAGACTTGGCGTCTGGTAAGCAATATATCCTCACCCTGGCTGTCCCCGACGGCACCACCGAACGCTACCGCGCCTTGGTCGAAGACTTCATGGCCAGCAACGAAGGGATCGCCGTTCAAGTCGAAAGTATGAACCGGCTCACGGGTGATGACCCTAACCCGGCCCGTGCCCTGGCCCAGACGGCCGACGTCTTTCCGGCCTCCTATGTTCTGGGCAGCGACTGGCAATCCTTAACCCTTGACCTGTCTCCCTTTGCCGAAGCAGAGCACCTGGATACGGACGACTTCCCGGCCGGTTTGCTCTATGCGGCTGACGGCACGGTTCGCCATTTACCATCCGGGCTTGATCCTCACTTTGTCCTCTACAACAAGGCTTTGTTTGATAATGCGGGACTACCCTACCCCACGCCAGAGTGGACCTGGGAAGAATTTGTGGCATTGGCCATGCAACTCACCCAACGTCATGGCGATTTTACGGCTCAATATGGCTGGACAGATGGCTTGCAGGCCAATGGCTTAATCGGAGCCGGGCTGGCCGGACCACTGGCCGACTACACCACAACGCCCCCCATGCCGCGCCTGACTGACGAGGACGTGGTGTTGGCCGTCAGCCGCTACGCGAGTCTGTTTGGTGACACAGGGGTAGCGCCCACACCACAAAGCACGGCTACCGCTTACAGCCAATCCCTGAATCTGGTCCGGGAGCGACGAGTGGCTATGTGGTTAACCAGTTATAGTTTTCTCAGCAGTCATGGTGGCCTGGATATGGGCGTACTACCTCTGCCTATTGCCAATAATCAAGATGGCCGGCGACTATATGTATCCAGTTATGGTTTTGCTGCCAGCACAGCCACCCAGTACCCGGCACAAGCTTGGCAGTTGATAGAATACCTCTCCCGGCAGCAGCCATTTGTAGACAATACTATACCGGCTCGTGCGTCGGTACGGCAGGCAACCGATTTCTGGGACGAGATTAACCCCGAAGTGGCTGCTGTTGTAGAGACATACCTGTCTGCTAGCTTTGAACTGCCCTATGCGGCTACGCGCCAGGCGTTGGGGCGAGCAGTGGTTGCTACCTTGTTGGAAGATGTTGCCGTTTTGGAAGCATTGGCACGGGAAGAAACGGCCGTTCGCCAGGGATTGGTGAGTGAGGAAGAGCCGCTGGCGGCCGTTGTCAGCGCCGTTCACTCTGGCGACACCCCCATAACCCGTATTGTGTTTATTACCGATGGCTGGCACACGCATCGTCATCGGGCATTAGTAACGGCATTTGAAGAAGAAAATCCGGACATCCGCATTGATTTAGCTGCGCCACTGTGGACATCATTCTCCAATATTAGCTTCCGCAATCTGGATCGCGCCCATACGGGGGAGTGGGCAGATTGTTTTCTCTATGAGCCGTTGACCACCGAGGCACAGGTGGACAAGGTTTTAAGCCTGGATGCGTTGCTTGAGTTGGAGACTGACCTCACTCGTGACGACTTTTACCCAATTGCCTTGAACGCCTTTCTATCTGACGGGGCGTTGATTGGACTGCCTTACCAGTTTCGGCTGCCCCACATCGGTTACGACACCACGCTTTTTGATGCCGTCGGTTTGCCCTACCCGGAAGATGGCTGGTCCTTACAGGAATTTTTGGAAACGACCGTGGCTCTGACAGCCGGTGAAGATCGCCAAAAGCAATATGGCTACGTCCCGTTTCAAAGTGAAACGCTCGATGCCTGGATTTTTCTGCACGCTTTTGGTGTTACCCTGGTTGATCACACGGTTGAACCGGCAACAGCCAATTTTGACACACCGCAGGTAGCCGAGGCATTGCGCTGGTACCTTGCCTTAAGCGAAACATATGACGTCAAGCCGGTCTATCGCACAAATATGTTTGACCTCGCCGGCCTGGGTGCCAGTCTTGAACTGCTGGCCGAGCGCCGTTCCATTTTTGCCGCGCGACGAGGGGCCATGTGGCAAAATGATGGCAGCGAGTCAGAAGGGGCTTACCGTACCCCAACAGCCGCTATCGAGGAACGGCAATACACCACCTTCCCCATTGCCGCCGGCGCGGAAGCGGCGCTGCCGATAGGGGCCAGCGGCCTTTACATTTCAGCCACAACAGAACACCGTCAGGCGTGCTGGCGCTGGCTCACCTTCCTGCTCGACCACGACCCTGGTATCGGTATTCCCGCACGACAGACTGTGGCTGGCTCGGAAGAATTCCGGTTGCGGGCAGGACCGGCTACCGGCCCTATGTTACAAAGTGCAGAGCGATTTAGCCAACACCAAATAGCCATGCCGCCGGAATGGATGAATCTACAGAGTTGGTATTCTGTGGCCCTGACACGAGCGCTCGAGGAAGATGTTACGGCTGAGGAAGCGTTATCCTCAACCCAGGCAGAGTTTGATCAGTATCGCCACTGTGTCGTTGAAGGCGAGTTGTATGAGCTTAATGACGCCATTGCACGTCTCAGATGTGCGGCCGCAGCCAGTCCTTATGTTTTTCTGACTGAGGAATAATGGTTTCGCCAATATCCCTTACTATTCTGCTCTTATTGTGGCTGGTACTACGGCGCAGTTTTATTGTTATTACCGTGAATGGTGAAAGCATGGAGCCAACATTGATTGGCGGTGATCGTGTTTTGCTTTTACGCTTTTGGCCACATCGGTGGTTGCGTCAAGGACAGATTATAGTTTGTCAATATCTGACAGAGAGCGAACTTAATACATTTCAGAGCAGCAAGCCAACTATATGCCATCTTGTTACTAGAAAATGTAAGAGTTATTATTATATCAAACGTTTACTGGGAACAGGTGGTGAGCGGGTAATTATCCCTCCTCAAAATGCACCTAATTGGTTACTTCATAACCACACAATTAAACGTGATTCCATAGGCAATTTCATCTGGCAGGTGCCGCCCGGCCACTGTTTTGTCAAAGGGGATTCGCCCTACAGCTATGATTCCACCAGTTGGGGGCCAATCCCCCTGGACCACATTGTCGGCATCGTCCTGCTTAAACTACCCCGACGGGCTGAATCAATTGACCCCGCCGGCAGCAGTCCCCCTGCCCCCATTGATCTGCCGGAGAGACAATGAAGCTGCTACATTCTATCCGGGAAATCCTGCAATCAGCCGGGGACATTCTACGACTGCTGTGGCAGGCCCACCCCCGTGCCTTTAGCCTGACCATCGTCCTGTACGCTGTGCAAGGAATCCTGCCCCTGGCTGCCGCCTGGGTCTTAAAGAGCATCTTCGACTTTCTACAAGCCGGTCACTTCGACCCCGCCTACCTGCTGCAGCCGGCGCTGCTGCTTCTTATCGCCTTACAGGGTATCGTCGTTTTTAGCAGGGAGCTGACCCAGCCTACCATGCGATATTTCCAGAGCGAACTGGAACGGCAGGCAACCAAAAGGGTACAAAGCAACGTTTACACCAAGGTGAACAGCTTTCAAGGGATAGCCTACTTTGAAAACCCGGAAATGCACAACAAAATCCGCCTGGCCCATGAAGGGGTTCGTTTTGGCGTGCGCCAGACACTCTGGCTGCTGGTCAGCCTGTTTCAGAATACCATTACCCTGCTCGGTTTTATCGGCATCCTGCTGGCCTTCAGCCCTCTGCTGGCCGGATTGGTGATGGCCGCCGTTTTGCCCCACTTTTATGCCTACCTGACCCTGGGCCGCCAACGTTACCGGCTGATCTACCAGGTCAGCCCCGATGAGCGGCAAAAATCATACTTTACCACCCTGTTGACCAACCCACGAGCGGCCAAGGAACTGCGCCTGTTCGGCGTCGGCCAATATCTACTCGACCGGCTGCTGCACCTGTTTGACCGGGTCCACCAGCGGGAGCGACAGCAGCAGCGGCGGGAGGCGTTTTGGAAAATCGGCCTGGGGGCGCTTTCCAGCCTGATAGGCGTTCTGGCCCTGGCTGTCGTCCTGGTCAGCGCCGTACGCGGCCAGATTACCATTGGCGACGTCTCCCTCTACCTGGCGGCCGTGACGTCGGTGCAAACCGCCCTGGTGACCATCACCGCTTCCCTGTCCAATTTGCACGAGAGCAGCCTCTTTTACCGCTATTATACCGATCTGGACGCATTGCCGGAGCCGTTGGCCACCCCCACGCCCACAACCAGGCCGGCCGTACCGCCCCTGCAAACCGGCATCGAGTTTCGCCATGTCTCCTTCCGCTATGCGCCCCACCTGCCCTGGGTGCTGCAAGAGGTCAATCTCCACATTCCGGTGGGCCAATGCCTGGGGTTGGTCGGCGCCAACGGAGCTGGCAAAACGACCCTGGTCAAATTGCTTCTGCGTCTGTATGATCCCACCGAAGGAGAAATTCTATGGGATGGGGTTGACATTCGCCATTACGCCCCTCAAGCGCTGCGCCGGCGGCTTAGCGGCATCTTCCAGGACTTTCTGCAATATGACCTCACGGCACAGGAAAACGTAGGCATTGGCGATATAACCCACATTAATAACCGGGAACGGGTGCGGCAGGCGGCCGCAAAGAGCGGTGCCGCCGGCCTTATTGCCAGGCTGCCCCACCAATATGACACATTGCTCAGCTTGCAGTACGGTAACGGGGAAGTAGGCGTAGAACTGTCCGGTGGCCAGTGGCAGCGGCTGGCCACAGCCCGCATGTTCATGCGTGAGGAAGCCGATTTACTGGTATTGGATGAACCCACTTCCGCCTTGGATGCGGCCGCCGAACATGAATTGTATACCAGCTTTGCCACTCGGATGGACAACTGTACCAGCATCATTATCTCCCATCGCTTCAGCACGCTGTATATGGCTGATAAAATTGCGGTGCTGCAAGACGGCCGTATTAACGAATACGGTACACACCAAGAGCTGCTAGACAGCGAAGGTGCCTATGCCCGTCTCTATCGCTTGCAGGCCCAAAAATATAATGGCCAGATGGAACCAAAAGTGGAAATAGCATGAACGCATAGCTTGTTGGATAGCAGCATTACCGGTACCGGTTCAACGATTATGGTTCATGTTTTTCAACGGTATCCCTTTTTAACCGGCGACGGTCATTGCCCTGTTGCCAAAGGAGAGAACGAAAATGTTAAACTGGAGTGACAAACTACTTGATCGGGTTGAAACGGCCCTGGATCGTTCGGGCTGGTTGGGAAAAACGGCCGATGCTGTCCTGGCCCAACTGCTGCCAAATGATACCGCACAGGCCGGCTGTTTTCAATGTGCCTGTCGGGATTGGCCTTTCGGGAGCAAAAGGACGAAAACGTACGCTAAGGTTCAGTCGGAGAGAAAAGGCCACAACTTTGTCAGAACCTGATAGAATCCAAGTTAGGCTACAGTAGGAAATGTGTTGCACTGGATGGTTAACTAGTCGAGGGCACTGCATATTCCCCCCAAAAGGTATATTTCAAGGTTGTAAACTCGCTAAAAAGCAGCGATAAGTACACCCAGAAAAACAAACCACCCTGGAGAAATCAATGAACGATGAAGAATGGAGGAATCTGCAAGAGAATTTTGAAACCACCTGGTTACTCGATGCGGTCGGCCACGTTGATGAACTGCGTGGCTATTTGAACGATGGTGAATACGGCCGTCCGCCGGAGATACGCGACGATTTACTGAAACTGCATGGTATGGCAATGGATGTTGTAAATAATGGTTGGGATACTGACCTGAAGAAGATGGCGGAATTGGCCGTGGGTATCGAGGATGAAATCTTAGATATGACGCATCATATGGATGCACTTCATCAAATTTTAACCAAGTTGACGGATCTGCTGCCAGAAAGTGCATTCGATTCTGACGAAGAAGAGTAAGCTTTTACAACCTGCGGATAATACTCATTATCAGATGTTCATTGTGGTTATACTTCTGATAATGTGAAAAACAGGCTATACTTACCGGGCATTTTGACTTCTGATAATAGGAAATGCCCCCATGAAATTATCACCTACCTCTCCACTTTTCCCCATTTTCACCGACTATGAAGTTTGGCTGAATAAGCAACCCCTATCAGCCCATACCCGACGTGCTTACCGCACTCAAGTACGGCAATTTTGTGTTTATCTGGATCAGGCAGATGGTGAATATGGTGATCCAATAGAGGATGAACATGCCCGGAATTATGCTGTACGTGATTACAAAGCATATCTGAAAACGGTTCGGAAAAGAAAACCGGCCACAGTAAATATTGCTCTGGCCGCGATAGATAACCTTTACCGCTTCCTACAAATGTCACCAGCGGACGTCAAGCGGGAAGATTTACCGCAACAGGCACCTCGTGCCCTGACTGAAGATGAGCAAAAGCGGTTTTTGCGTGCTGTAGAGCGCTGTCCGTCAATACGTGATCAGGCAATTGCTTCCCTTCTGTTCTACACTGGACTACGTATCGGTGAATGTTCTGCTTTGAATCAGGATGATGTGCTTATTTCAGCACGCAAAGGAACTATCATTGTGAGGCAGGGGAAACGGGATTCTTATCGGGAAATTCCGCTTAATTCCAATGTGCGCAGAGCACTTGATGCTTGGATCATAAATCGTAAGGAGATATTCTCGGCAAATGAGAACGAGGCTTTCTTTTTAAATCGGCAAGGGGAGCGGCTTTCAACACGAGCGATTGATATGACATTGCGAAAACTGAGTGAGGAAGCCGATGTATCCTTGTCAGCACATATCTTGCGTCACACTTGTATCACTAATCTGGTACGAAATGGAACCGACCTGGTTCTGGTTGCTGAAATTGCCGGGCACCGTCGCTTAGAAACGACACAGCGTTACAGTTTGCCCACTGAACAAGATCGCCGAAAAGCAATGGAGAGCATACAGGTGGATTACTGATGCCCAGCCGGTTTTTGAGTAAAGCAGAACGATCTCGTCTGAGTCGATTCCCAGCCGAAGTTTCCGACAATGATTGCATTGTCTATTTCACCCTGACACCGGCTGATTTGAATTGTATTAAACAGAGACGAGGAGAGGAAAATTACTTAGGCTTTGCCTTACTGTTGTGTTCGCTGCGATATTTGGGACATTTTCCACCCAAAATACAGCAAATACCAAAGAAAATTGTTCGTTTGGTGGCCAAGCAATTACAAGTATCACCCGAATCTCTGGCTGACTATGCCGACAGGGATGAAACACGTCGAGAGCATTTGCCTGAGGTGATGCAGCATCTGGGTTTTAGGCGAAGCAATGCGGATGACAAAAAAGCGTTGGTAGCCTGGCTCGGTGAACGTGCGCTGGAACACGACCGACCTACCCTACTATTACAACAAGCCTGCGAACGCCTTTATCAATTACGTTTGGTACGACCAGCGATCACGACCATGGAAGACTTGGTTGCTGGTGCGCGTCGGTGGGCTGAACAGAAAACAATTGAGGTATTGGTTGATTCGCTGCCAAAGCGAGTGCAAAAGACGCTGGACACCTTGCTGATAAATGATGCGACACGAGGCATTTCTCCTGTCACCTGGCTACGTCGCTATACAACAGGCCATAGTGACAAGAATATTCTGGAAACACTGGAGAAATTAGCCTTCATCCGCCAATGGGATGTCGCCTCCTGGCAAACAGATGAATTGCCGCCTATGCGTATTCGATACCTGGCCCAGATAGCTCGGTACACCAGCACACGCAGTCTGAAGCGGAAAAAACCGGATGGGAAACGGTACGCTATTCTGGCGGCCTTTTTGATCTGGGCACATGAAAAAACGATTGATGAACTGATCGAGCTATTCGATTTGTGTCTGGCTGATGCTTTTCGCAAATCCAAGCGGGAGTTGAAGGAATTTCAGTTGCAGCATATGGCTCGCCTACAGAAAGTGGTGGGTTATTTCCGCGAAATCGGCCAGGTCGTCACTGATGAAGCAGTTCCTGATGAAGCTGTGCGGCCCAACATCTATAAACAGGTTCCAGAGGAGACATTGCAGGCAACGCTGGAAGATATTGAACTCTTCTATGTTTCTGGCCGCAAGCGCACCTATCTCGATTTCTTCGACAAGCGATACAGCTATTTCCGCCGCTTCACACCATCTTTTTTGCTGGCGTTGACCTTCCATAATTATGCGGACAAGGAAGAACTGTTGGCAGCATTAGACGTTCTGCGTGACATGAATGCATCTGAAGGCAAACTACCGGCAACATTTGAGGATGTTCCAGTTGATTTTGTTTCAACACAATGGCGTAGCCGTGTCCTGAATCGGGATGGCACTGTTAATCGCCGGGATTACGAGATGTGCGTTTTGGCTGAATTGCGTGATGCTTTACGCTCTGGCTCTGTCTGGTTGGAAGGGAGTCGACAGTACGCCAGTCTGGAAAGCTATTTGATACCCAAAGACCGCTGGGAGCAGTTGCGCCAGACCTATTGCGAAATGGTCGGCATTCCGGCTGATGGCAAGGTGCAGTTGGAAATTAAGCAAGCTGCCCTGGAAAAAAGCTTGGCACAATTGGATAAACGATTGCCGAGGAATGAATTCGTCCGCATCGAGAATGGTGAATTGGTATTGACGCCTCTGGATGAAGAGGAAACAGAAATCCGCAAGGAACATCCATTGACTAAAAAGATTGGAGCCTTGCTACCACCCATCCAGTTAGGCCAATTACTGGCCGAAGTAGATGCCTGGACTGGATTCAGTCAGCAACTCACACATGCTGGTGGTGCCACTTCCCGAATTCCTGATTTGGCAACACATTTATATGCTGCTCTTGTGACGCAGGCCTGTAACATGACCTTGAGTGGGATGGCTGACCTGAGTGAATTCTCCTATGACCAACTACTGTGGTGTACTAAATGGTACATCCGTGAAGAAACATTGCAGGCAGCGACAGATGTGCTGGTGAATTTTCAGTACCAACAGCCCCTCAGCCAACATTGGGGCAGCGGCTCATTTTCTTCTTCTGATGGGCAGCGGTTTGTGGTCGCTCGCAAGACAAATATGGCTTCCCCATTGCCTCGCTATTTTGGCTTTGGCCGTGGGCTGAATGTTGTCACCTGGACGTCTGATCAACTAGCTCAGTACGGCATTCGCGTGGCACCACCGCGCATTCGGGAATCCACCCTCACCCTCGATGCCATCTTGGGTAATCAAACATCCCTCAATATCAAAGAACATACCACCGACACAGGTGGCTATACAGACATCATGTTTGCCCTTTTTGACCTGTTAGGGATGCAGTTTTCACCCCGTTTACGGGATATTGGTGATTACACCATCTACCATATTGATACCGACATCAAGTACAAGCATATCGGGCCATTGCTGAGCAAAAAGCCGCTCAAGACAGACCTGTTTGTTGAGGATTGGGATGAGGCGCTGCGCGTGGCCGCCTCTCTGAGAATGGGCTGGGTAACAGCTTCAACATTTATCAGCAAATTGCTGGCATATCCACGTCAGCACAAACTGACGCAGGTGCTAATTGAATACGGTCGTCTAAATCGGAGTGATTTCATCCCCAACTATCTGGACGACAAGACCAACAGACGCCGCATTTTGGTGCAGCTTAACAAAGGGGAGGAAGTTCACGGCCTGCGAGATTACCTGTTTTTTGATAACAAGGGGCAAATCCGCAAGCAACAACCGGACGATTTGGTGAATCTGGTTGGCTGTCTGAATTTAGTGTCCAATGCGATCACGGTGTGGAACACGGTTTACATGCAAGCGGCAATTGATGAATTGGTTCGTAAAGGTGAGACAATTGAGCAATCTGAACTGGTTCATCTCTCGCCTATTCGATTCCAACACATCAACCGCTATGGCCGTTTTCGCTTTGATATTGGGGATGATGTCACGTCATCTGGGCTACGGCCGCTGCGATCTGATTGAGGCTTAGCGTACATTTTCGTCCCTTTACTCCCAAAACCCCAACTTAAGCCAACTGCCTGTTTAATTCGACCGTTTTGGGAGTTTTAGTGGCAATTCCCATAGTCGCCACTATGTCCACAAGTAGTTGGAAAATATGATCCACCCTATGAAGCGATTCGTA
>SLGK01000080.1 GCA_007123775.1 Anaerolineae bacterium
ATCGTTGAATAGCTGTACAGCAATAGAATCACCCTTTTAAGGTCAGGACGCCTTGCCCCGCATGTGGTTAGTTACTCCACATGCGGGGCAAGGCGTCTTTTTGTTTTTTGACACAGATGAGGATAGTGCGTAATGCGTAGTGCGTAGAGAGTTTTGTTACGCACTACGCACTACGGAATATGTCTCAACTATGAGGAGAGGTTTACGATGAGATTTCATAGCAAGAAAAATCTGTTGCGTACAGTAGGTATCGTGGCTTTCGTGGCCGTACTGATTGGTCTGGCCAACAGCACCGCCTTTGCCCAGGAAGAAGGGTTCACCACGGAGCAAATCGTGGTGCAAATTGACACCATCTGGCTCTTTATCGGCGCGTTCCTGGTTTTCTTTATGCAGGCCGGCTTCGCCCTGGTCGAAAGCGGCTTCACCCGCGCCAAAAACGCCGCCAACCTGATCTTGAAAAACTTTATGGACTTTTCGGCAGGGGCACTGCTCTACTTTGCCATCGGTTTTGCCATTATGTATGGGGCCTCGGCCGGCGGCTTTATTGGCACCAGCAACTTTTTCCTGTCCGAACTGGCTATCAGCACGGACAGCCCGTATGAATGGGTAGACTTTCTCTTCCAGTTGATGTTTGCGGCCACGGCGGCCACGATTGTCTCTGGTGTGGTAGCGGAGCGGCTCAAGTTCAACGTTTACATTATTTATAGCGTCATCTTGATCGGCCTGATTTACCCCATTTCCGGCCATTGGCACTGGGGCGGTGGTTGGGTTGAAGCCCTGGGTTTTGTGGACTTTGCCGGTTCCACGGTGGTCCATGCCGTGGGTGGTTTTGCCGGATTGGCGGCCGCTCTGGTGCTGGGGCCGCGTATCGGCAAGTTCAACGCCGACGGCACGGCCAACGTTATCCCTGGCCACAACCTGACGATGGCCGCACTGGGCGTCTTTATTCTCTGGCTGGGCTGGTTTGGCTTTAACGCGGGCAGCACCCTGTCGGGCATGAATCCGGGCATTGCCTACATCGCCGTTACCACCACGCTGGCTGCCGCCGCCGGGCTGATTTCCGCCCTGTTGGTCAACTGGGCCAAGACGGGCAAACCGGCCCCGGAAATGGCGATGAATGGGGCGCTGGCCGGTCTGGTGGGCATTACCGCCGGGGCCGCCAACGTCACGCCGACCGGAGCCGTCCTCATCGGCCTCATTGCCGGGCCGGTTCTGGTCTATGGCCTGGAGCTGATTGAGAAGGGTTTGAAAGTGGACGATCCGGTGGGCGCAGTAGCCGTACACGGCCTGGCCGGTATCTGGGGCACGGTGGCTGTGGGGCTGTTTGCGGCCCCGGCCGCTGGCGTCATGACGGACATGGGGCCGGTAGCCGGTCTATTCTATGGCGGCGGCCTGGCCCAATTGGGGATTCAGTTGGTCGGTACGCTGGCTATCAGCGCCTGGGCCTTTGGCACGATGTACCTTTTGTTTACCATCTTGAAAGTGACCATCGGTGTCCGCATCTCCGAGCAGGAAGAGCTGGAAGGGCTGGACCTGTCTGAGCACGGCACGATGAGCTACCCCGAATTCGGCCGGCCCGCGCCAGGGCTGCCGGGTGAGCGGAACTTAATGCCGACGGGGACGGGTGACTGAGTTTAATTAGCAGGCGTGACGCGTGAAACGTGATACGTGAGGAAAGAAACATCACGCATCACGTTTCACGTTTCACGGGTTGAAGGAAAAAGAGTATGAAAATTACGCTCACACAAAACAGCAGCATCGACACCGACCGTATATCCTACTATGCTCGGATTGAGATTCAGACGGTGACGGTTGACGCCGGGACGGTGTTTGAAGTGCCAGTTTATGTCAACCATGCTGGTCTGAACAAGGTGTACAACGTGGAAATGTGTGGCTTCCGGCTAGAGACGGCCCATCCCGAAGATTTGCCTGAAGCGGCTGCCCGACTGCTGAACGGGCTGATCAACATGGCCCGCCTGCCCAGCTATGTTTTTATTGCCCGCCGCGCCGGGGGCATCTATCCGGTCTACACGGTAGATAACGAGGTGATTGCCGTAACGCCGGGCGGGCCTATCTTTCGTCACGTGGAGTTGGCTAAGGTGCGAGAGTACCTGACCGATTATCTGCACCGGGTGGGGGTGTTGGGCGAGAGCGGCCTGAGCGACAAGCTACACGTGCGCGGCGTGGATATGTACACGCTAGGGCTGCGCCGTCCCGTCTTTTACCTGAAAAAGCGGGTGCCGGGCCAGGTCGATTTTTGGGCGCCGGTGTTTGAGTCGGGAGACGGCCGTTTAATCTACACCTATGCCGTTAACGCCCGCCGCCAGGTACCGGTTTCCGATGGCCGCGAGGTCCTGAATTTGCGGGCGTTGGTGGCGGAAGTGCTGCACAAAGACGGCCGTTTACCCAATACCGATGATTTACGAATTGGCCGGCTCTTTCCCAACCGCTGGCAACAGTTACGCCGCCACTTAAAAGCTGATGGCGACATGGCCATTGATAACAAAGTGTTGACCCTCTTCCGCGACAGCGACACCCTTATCGGCCTCGAAAGCCGCCCCCAGGAAGAACGGTATAGCCTGTTTTTAGGCCATGACGCTGATGATCTGCGCCAGCGTGCTCGCCGTGACTTTGAGCGGCGGGGCGTTCATGTAGAAAAGGTAATAACAGAAGTGGCGTGAAGCGTGATACGTGATGCGTGAGTGTTTTCACTCATCACGCTTCACGCATCACGTTTCTGGAACAGTGATGGTCTAATATAAAAAGCAGCCCCCCAGAAACGATAACGTTCCCAGGAGGCCGCCTCACCAGCTTATATTATACCCCATAGTTCAAAGGAGCGAAAATATGACCACACCTAGCGATGTAATGAATCTGATCAAGGAAAAGAACCTGGAGATCGTAGACGTCAAATTTACCGACGTGTTCGGCCAATGGCATCACTTTTCCATGCCGGTTGAGGCGTTTGAGCCAGAAGTGGCTTTTGAGGAAGGTATGGGCTTTGACGGCTCATCCATTCGCGGCTTCCAATCAATCGAAGCCAGCGATATGATCCTGATTGCCGACCCGGCCACGGCTATCGTAGACCCCATCTGCGAAGTGCCTACCCTCAGCCTGGTATGTGACGTGTATGACCCCATCACCCGCGAGCCATACTCGCGCGATTGCCGCTTTGTAGCCAAAAAAGCGGTTGAGTATCTGCGTTCTACCGGCATTGCCGATGAAGCTTACTTTGGCCCCGAAGCCGAATTCTTTATCTTCGATCAGGTTAAATACTCGGCTGGCGAGTATTCCGCGGTCTACCAGGTAGACAGCGTGGAAGGCCCCTGGAATTCTGACATTTTTGGCTATGGCCACTCGGTGCCCCACAAACGGGGTTATTTCCCCGTCGCCCCCTTCGATACGCTGCAAGATTTGCGTTCCAAGATGGTGCGGGTGTTGATCGATTCCGGTATTGACGTGGAAGTTCATCACCACGAGGTGGGTACGGCCGGTCAGTGTGAAATTGATATGAAGTATGGGACGATGGTAGAAACGGCCGATAAGGTCCAGTTGTACAAATACATCGTCAAAAACGTGGCCAAAGCGCATGGCAAAACCGTCACCTTCATGCCCAAGCCGATTTACGCCGACAACGGCTCCGGGATGCACACCCACCAAAGCCTGTGGAAAGATGGGCAGCCCCTCTTTGCCGGAGATCGCTACGCCGGTTTGAGCCAGATGGCCCTGTGGTACATTGGCGGCATCCTGAAGCACATCAACGCCCTGCTGGCCATTGTAGCCCCGACCACCAACTCCTACCGCCGTCTGGTGCCCGGCTACGAAGCCCCGGTGGTCGTCGCTTACTCTGCCCGCAACCGGTCGGCGGCTGTCCGTATCCCTATGTACAGCCACTCACCTAAGGCCAAGCGCGTCGAGTTCCGCTGTCCCGACCCGGCTGCCAATCCTTACCTGGCCTTTGCCGCCATGCTGATGGCCGGCCTGGATGGTATCAAAAACCAGATTGATCCCGGCGATGCGATGGACATCGACCTGTTTGAAGATGACAACATCTCCAAAGTAACGATGACGGTCGGCAAGCTGAACGAAGCCATCGATGCCCTCAAAGCTGACAGCGACTTCCTGTTCGAGGGTGATGTCTTTACCCCCGACCTGTTAGACGCCTATATTGAGTACAAAATGCGCGAAGAAGTCGGCCCGGTTAGCCTGCGGCCGCATCCATATGAGTTCTTACTCTACTACGGTATTTAAGCCATAGATGGTCGGACGTGGTGCGTAACACGTATGGGCAACGTGTTACGCACTACGGACGGCTGCCCCAAGCCAATCACCCCAACACAATTAAATAGTCAATGGAGTACAGAGTAAATCAAATTTGTGATACTATCGCTCCATGAAGAAAAAACTGCTGGGTGTCAAACGCAACGATATTCTGTTTGATTACGACCTTTACCGGCGCAAGGTGCCCATTCCGGGCGTGGCCGGACAGTTCTTGAGCGTGCTGGACCTGTGGCCGGAGGGGGCCGAGCGCACCGTTCTCTTCCAGCATGGCTACGCCGGGGTGCTGGAGTCGTGGGAGTACCAGATCAACTATTTCGCCAGCCACAATTACCGCGTCATTGCCCCTGACCTGCGCGGCCACGGCCAGAGTGACGCCCCGTATACCCGCTACACGATGAATGAACTGGTGGCCGATATGTACGCCATCACGCAGCATCTGGATTTCCCGGAGAAATTTACGCTGGTGGCCCACTCCTTTGGCGGCTCGATTGCTGTGGAGTATGCCAACGCCCACCCGGAGCAGTTGGAGAAGCTGGTGCTGATTGCCACGGCCGGGGAGTACCCGCTGCCGCGCATTGCCAACTGGCTGCTGAAACTGCCGCTGAACTGGCTACGGCCGTTGTGGAAATACCGTACGCGCTGGGATGCCGAACTGCACGTGGTCAAAAACATGATGGCCAACAATATGCGCCGCTGGCAGGGTTGGTCAATCATGCGGGATATTACCACGCCCACGCTGGTCATTACCGGCGAGCGGGACAACTATTTCCCGCGCCGCGTCTTTGAGGACGTGGGCAAGATGGTTCCTAACGCCGAGGTGGTGGACGTCGGTTCGGCCAAGCACAAGGTGCAGTTGGAGCGGCATCAGGCCGTCACGCGGGCTATTGAACGCTTTATCGAAGGCCGCTCTCGCTCCTGGCGTGACGGTATAAGCGGTGACAACCCGCTGCAAGGGCGTATCTGGCTCAAGAGCTATAGTCCCGGGACGCCCCCTTCGATACCGATTCCGAAACGGCCGTTAACCGATTTCCTACAAAGTGCGGCCGACTGGCTGCCCCGCCGCACCGCCATCCACTTTTACGGCTCCCGCCTGACCTACAAAGAGCTAAACGAGCAGGTCAACCAGATGAGCCACGTCTTTCACGGGCTGGGGGTGCGCCCCGGCGACCGGGTGATGGTGATTTTGCCCAACATGCCCCAGATGGTCGTCTCCTTTTACGGCGCACTGCGGGCCGGTGGGGTAGTGGTGCTGCCCAACGCCGAGGCCGACGCCCAGGCCATCATCCAACAGGTGATAGAAACGCAGCCGAAGGTGCTGGTGACGGTCCGCAGCTTCAGCCAGTTGGCCCAGGCGGTGAAGGCCCATACCGGGTTGGACCAGTTTGTGTTTGCTGATTTGCGAACGGCCGTTTCCTATCCCACCTATCAAAAACTGATCGAACGCTTTGGCATTGCCGACGACGAAGAAAAACATAAAGCCATTGCCCGCGAACTGGGCCAGCGCATGTTCACCGTGCGCCAGGACGCCCCCATTACCCCCCTAGACATCGAAGTCAAGCCCGACGATCTGGCCGCCATCCTTTACACCAGCGGCACTACCGACCAGCCCAAAGGAGTAGCCCTTTCCCACCATAATCTGGTAGCCAACACCCTGCAAACCCGCCACTGGGTGCCCGATCTAACCTACGGCAAAGAGGTCTTTCTCACCGTCGTACCCCTTTTGCACAGCTACGGCCTGACGGCGGCCATGAATGTACCTATCGCCCTGGGGGCCACCCTGGTGATGCTGCCCGCCTTCGACACCGTGCAGGTCCTGGAGCATATCCGCGACCATAAAGTGACCATGTTCCCCGGCATCCCCGGCATGTACATGGCTATCAACCAGACCCCCAACGTGCGCGACTACGGCCTCTCCTCGGTCAAAGCCTGCATCAGCGGCGCCACGCCGCTGCCCATTGAGGTGCAAGAGGCGTTTGAGAAGTTGACCCACGGCCGTTTGGTCGAAGGTTACGGCCTGACCGAAGCCTCCCCCGTCACCCACGCCAACCCGCTTTATGGCCTGCGTAAAACCGGCTCGATTGGCGTCCCTTTGCCCAACACCGACGCCAAAATCATTGATCTGATCACCAATGAGGACCTGCCCATCGGCCAGATTGGGGAACTGGTGGTGCGTGGCCCCCAGGTAATGCAGGGCTACTGGCAGCCCGACGGCTCGCTGGACAACAGCATTGTCCTCGACGATGGCTGGCTGGATACGGGCGACGTGGCCGTGCAGGACAGCGATGGCTATTTTCGCATCATCAGCCGCAAGAAAGACACCATTGTTTTTGGCGAATACACCGTCTTTCCGCGTGACGTGGAGGAGGTGCTGTACGAGAATCCGCGTGTGATGGAGGTGGCTGTGGTGGGAGTGGGGCAGGCCAACGGGGAGCAGCGGGTCAAGGCGTTCGTGGTGCCGCGCCCTGGGGCCGAGCTGACCAAAGAGGAGCTAATGGACCTCTGCCGCCGTCGCTTAGAGCCTTACGCCGTGCCCTGGGACATTGAATTCCGCCAGGAATTGCCCAAGTCGTTTGTAGGCAAGGTGCTGCGCCGCTTGTTGGTGCAGCCGGATGAGTAGGTGGGGGTGGAACGGCCGTTAACACCTGAGATCAAGCGCAGCACACAGAGCGCGATCTAACTCTTTTAGCTTGGCTGGTGATAACGAGCCGATAAAATGGGTCAGGCTGGCTTTGGGGAGACTTATCGGGGTGTCTGGAAGGAAAGCGCTTCTTCGGTTTCTTCATTGAGATAGTCGGCACGGCGATTGATAATCTCAATGTCTTTGGCTGTTTGGGCGTCCCGACGCATCTGATGGATTACGGTCCACATAGCATCTTCAATGAAAGCTGACCGGTTTGTATCTGGCTGGCGTAGTTCGTCGATGTTGGCCAGTAGTTGTTCGGAGATTGTGATAGATGTCTTGATCTTCATACTACGAATGTACTACTTCTAAGAGGCATTGTTAAAATAAGCCCAGCCAATTGCCCTCCTCATTTGTGCTATACTATAATTGAATGGCTTGTTTGGATTATTGACAAGATTGGAACAGAAAAATGATCACTTTGGAAAAACCAATATCAGACGTGGTACAAGACTTGCCTCCTGATTTACAGCAGGAAGTTCGGGATTTTGTTGAATTCTTGTTGTATAAGAAGCAGCAAAGGCAAGCGTATAAGCTGCGTCAGGATTGGGCTGGTGCGCTGCGCGAGTACAAAGAAGAATATACAGCCCTGGACCTTCAAAAAAAAGCCCTGGAATGGCGTGAGGACTGATTGATGTATCTGGTTGACACAAATATTTGGCTGGAACGTTTATTAGAGCAAGAACGGGCTGAAGAAGTCAAACGTTTAGTTGAGCAAATCTTAAAAGACCCCAATAACTGATGAAACTAAATCGCCGCCTCTTTCTCCTGGCTGGCCTGAGTGGGGCCATGGCCGCCACCGTTACCTTTTTCTTCAAGGGTCGCTTCTTTTCCCGCCTGGTGGAGGAAACCACCCACGATGAAGTGCTGTTCCACGTCAACACCACGGAAAAGGTGATTGCCCTCACGATTGACGACGGGCCACACCCGGAACTAACACCGGCCATTCTGGATGTGCTGGCCGAGTATGACGTACCGGCTACCTTCTTCGTCATCGGCAGTCAGGTGGCGGGCAATGAGGATTTGATGCGCCGCATTGTGGCCGAGGGGCATGAGCTGGGCAATCATCTGATGAGCGACAAACGCAGCATTGGCCTGGACCCGGATGAGTTTGAGCGGCAGTTGGCCAATGCCCATCGGCTGATCACCCCCTTTGGCCCGGTGCGCTGGTTCCGGCCGGGGTCGGGTTGGTACAATGAGCGGATGTTGCAGCAGATACGGCCGTATAACTACCGCTGTGTTATTGGTTTTGTCTACCCCTACGATGCCCAGGTCCACTCCGTCGAGTTTGCCAGCAGCTACATTCTAGGCAACACGGTACCCGGCTCCATCATCATCCTCCACGACGGCAAAGAAGATCGGCAGGCCACTGTCAACATCCTGCACTGGATTATTCCCGCCCTGCAAAAACGTGGCTACCGCTTTGCTACACTGTCCGGCCTGACCCAACTGCAATCATAAGAAGCATGTTACGCGGAGATTCACAGAAAAGACAACATACGCCGGCGGCGCACCAGCAAACGAATGAAAATCTGTAGCGCAAACATCCTGTTTGCGTGGTCAAGCAGGGATGCTTGACCTACATTTTCACAACAAAGAGAGTTAATCCGTTACTTCCCCAACATATTGTTCTTACCGAGGAGACCCTATGGCTAAAAAACGACGCAAGAAAAAAGCACCCGTTCGCAGAAGCAGTCGTGCCACCGCGGCTTACCGCAGCGAGGAGTACATCATGTTCGTTGCCCATGCTGAAATTGGCATTTGCGAAGCTTGGGCCATGCAGCCGGCCCTGACCGATGGCGACGTGGAGACAAGCCTACGCTGGCTGATCAAAGAATTGAAACGCTCCCGTGATTTGCCTGAACTGGAAAGCATTAACGAGAGTGTAGATGAGGATGGCACCTTGCACCTGGATAAGGTCAGCCAGCGCGACCTCATAGCCTTCCGTATTCTTCAGCAATGGTACCGTGCGGCAATGGAACATGGCCCCCGTTCTAATCGGGACCTGGCTGGCTGCCTGCGTGTCATCCTGGAATCAATAGCTGCCTGGACCCACGGCCCCGCCTCGCGTGGCTATCTGACCTACGTGCGCGATTTTGTGACCAACAAGTTGGGTGTGAATATTGAAATGGTCTCCGCCGTATCAGGGGAACGCTTTTCGCCTCTGAATGAATGATGGACCAAAATCCTATCCCCAAGAGTTTGATTGACACACATAAAGACATGGTAAGGAGTCACACATCATGCTTGAAAGAGTTCAAACCGGTCTTACCTGGTTACAAAAACGCACCGCTGGCCCAGAGCTAGAACCAGGCGAACAACAAAAGTTCGGCACATTCGCCGGCGTATTTACCCCCACCATTCTTACCATTCTGGGGGCGATCATGTACCTGCGCCTGGGCCAGGTCGTGGGCAATGCCGGCCTGCTGGGGGCCGTGCTGATTATTCTATTGGCCCACGTTATCACCATCACCACCGCCCTTTCCGTCTCTTCCATTTCGACCAATACCCGCGTGGGGGCCGGCGGCGCTTTCGCCATCATCTCCAAAGCGCTGGGGCTAGAAGTAGGCGGGGCCGTTGGCGTGCCTCTCTTTTTGGCACAGGGGATTTCCGTTTCACTCTATGTGCTGGCCTTTGGTGAAGGTTGGCTACGCATTTTCCCCAACCACTCCTACTTTTGGGTTTGCATTATTGCCTTCGTGCTGGTTTTTGCTATCGCCTATATCAGCACCAGCTTCGCTTTTCGCATCCAATTCATTATTATGGCCATCGTTGGCCTTTCTCTCTTTTCGGTGGTGATGGGTAGCTTCCCTATCGCCGGTCAGGCAGGACTAACTGAAACACCGGTTTTATGGGGCGATTTCGCTCTGTGGGATTTTTGGGGTACGTTTGCCATCTTTTTTCCGGCCGTTACCGGCATCATGGCCGGTATCAGTATGAGCGGTTCACTGGCCAAACCACGCCGAAGCTTACCGTTGGGCACGATGGGGGCCATTCTAGTGGGTCTAACCATCTATCTGGGTCTGGCGTACTGGCTGGCGCTGGCCGCTACGCCCACAGAACTGCTTACCACCGAAACCATTCTGGTTGACAAGGCGCTGTGGGGCTGGGCCATTTTGGCCGGTATTCTGGGGGCTACCTTTTCATCCGCGCTGGGGTCGCTTGTGGCTGCGCCCCGTGTCATGCAAGCCCTGGCTGCCAAAAAGTTGCTGCCCATGAGTGAGATGCTGGCCCGCGAAACACCCAGAGGCGAACCGCGTCCGGCGATGATTGCCAACGGTGTGATTGGCCTGGCTGCGCTACTGGGTGCTCTGGCTGTTGGCGGACAGGGTGGCGGGCTAAACGCGATTGCCGGCGTTATTTCCATGTTCTTCATGATTACTTACGGCATGTTGAATATGGTGGTCTTTATTGAGCAAATGTTAAATATGGTCAGCTTTCGTCCCTCGTTGAACATCTCAAAAGCCATTCCGCTGGTGGGGTTAGTATGCTGCTTCTTTGTTATGTTTCTTATCAATGCCGCTTTTGGGCTGATTGCTATTGTGTTGGTAGTGGCCCTGTATGCTTTTCTGGCGCGGCGAGTCATTAGTGATGGCGACAGTGATGATGTTCGCAGCGGCCTCTTTTTCACGATTGCGGAATGGGCGGCCAACAAGTCGGCCGAAATGCCATCGGCCGTTTACCGGGCCTGGAAGCCGTCCTTGCTGGTGCCGGTGCAGTCGGTCGATGAGCTAAACGGCAGCTATCGCTTTTTGCGGGCGCTGGCCAAGCCACAGGGGCGAGTCAGTTCGCTTGGCGTCTACCCTCCGGACGGTAAAGGGGAGTTGGATAATCTGGATTTGTTCACCCGTGCGTTTTTGGCTGAGAAAATTAACGCTCGCACCATTCTGATGGAGGATGAATCCTTTGTCAACGGCGTACGGGCGACGACGCAAGTGCTGCGCCATACTTTTTTCCGGCCCAATCTGCTCTTTTTGCATTTGCGCCCGGACAGTGACCTGGATGAGCTGCAGCAGTTGGTGGACAAGACAAC
>SLGK01000320.1 GCA_007123775.1 Anaerolineae bacterium
AGGCAGAAGTTTGTTGTTTGTTTCAGATGTTCACTTAACCAAAAGGAGCGTGTTTCCATGTTTACCGAGTCAATAACCCGTCTGCGCCAATCATTGGCCCTGTTTCTATTCACCCTGATCTACCGCCTGTTGTTTAGCCGCTGGACAGGCGACTACGACGAGCAGCACAGCGCCTGGGAGGGCAGCTACAGCGGCCGGCTGGGTCCTTTTCACCTGGACCTCAACGACTGCTTTGTGCTGGACCATCGGGACGCGACCATCAGCCTGTGCCTGCCCTGCCCCTGCCGTGAACAGACGGCTGGCCGCTGGGGTCGCTGGCGCTGGGGCCAGGTGCGCCTGAGCTATGCGGTCGCTCTCGGTGAGGAACAGATACGGCCGTCCGGCTGGTCGTGTTACCTGTCCCGGTCGCCGGTCCACCTGGTTTACGGCCGTCTCGACGACAGCTCGCATCTCCCGTTCTAGCTGTCAGGGGGGAGCCAGCCCCGACAACAGCATATCCCCATACCAAAGGAGGCAGCCAATGAGATTCCCTTGCCGGTGGGCCGGGGGTGGCGTTTGTGCCACTTCCCCTGCCCCGTTACGGCCGTCGCCACCGGCGCGAGCACCACCCCACAGGACGACCTGCCCCAACGCAGGTGCAGCCAGACGACCGGTGCGAATGCACCCTATGTTGTGGGCTGTAGTCGATGCTACAGCCCTTAGCCTTACCATAACCTGGCTTATGGGCCCCGGCCCGACTTATCCACCTATTCCATTGAAAGGAGACCAATCATGTACCAAAAGATAATCGTTGTAGGCAATCTGGGGGGCGACCCCACCATGCAGTATTTCAGCGACGGCACGGCCATGACTAATTTCAGTATGGCCACCAACCGCAAATGGACCGACCGGCAGACGGGTGAGATCCAGGAAGAGACCACCTGGTTCCGCGTGACGGTGCGGGGACGGCAGGCTGAGGCGGCCAACACCTACCTGAGCAAAGGGCGGCAGGTGATGGTCGAGGGACGGCTGCGGCCCGACCCGACCAGCGGTGGCCCCCGCCTGTGGACGCGGCAGGACGGTACGGTGGCGGCCTCGTTTGAGCTGACGGCCAGCGAGGTCAAGTTCCTGGGCGGCAGCGGCGAGAGCGGCCCGACGGCCCAGAACGACAGCGAGATACCCTTCTAGTCCAGGCACAGACTCTGTCTGTCAGCCAGGTAAACCAGAGGCGCAGCCATTCCCGATGGGGGTGGCTGCGCCTCTTTTTGTGTATCCACCCCTGTAGCGACAAACCCAGAATCATTGCCAGAGCCGGGTTTGTCAGGAGGAATTACGATGAATACCGTTAGTATTTTACCACAAAGCAGCCTACCCCAAAGTGGCTTACCAGAAAGTGGCAACCAGCGTGGTTTACCCCAAAGTGGTCCCCCCTCACAGTCCCCCCTCACCTCTGATCTGCCCCTGGAGGAGCTGCAACGCCGCGCCGGCGGCCTGGCCCGCGAGCTGGGGCGGCAGTACCAGTTCGACCGCCGCCAGTGGCAGGTCCATTGGGAAGACATGAAGCAGACGGCGCTGCTGGCCTTCCTGGAACACAGTGACCGGCCGCTGGTCTTTGCCTATACCTGCGCCCGCAACGCCCTCAAGACCTACGCCTGGGTCCACATCCGCGGGCTTAACGGTGGCTGGAAGTCGCTGGCGGCCCGCCACTACACCCTGGTCGATACGGCCGATAGCCTCGATCTCGACGAAGCGGGCGACGACAACCTGGCCTGGCGGCTGCCGGAAGGACGGCGGCGCGACCTGGTGCCCCGGCCGGTCGAATGGGCGGTGCAGCGGCGCGAGGCAGCCCCACCGGCCGACACGGCCGACCTGTTCCGCGAGCTGCTCACCATCCTGGTCGGCTATAGCAGCCAGCGCTGGTATCCGGAGCAGATGTACCGGGGCGCGCTCATCGTGGCCATGCGGCTGACCGGCCACACCTGGGAAGACGTGGCCGCAGCGGTGGGCGACCTGGAGTGGGAGTCGCTGGTCAACATCTACCAGGAATACCGCATCAAATACCTGCTGCCCTTTGCCCGGTTGTCCCCGCTGGCGCAAGCGGCGATTCAGATGCTGGGTCAATTGCGGCTGCAATGGTTTGAGGAGCTGCGTCCCAACTGGCTGCGGCGGCCGGAGCGCAAGATTGTCGTCTTCCCCCACGGCATCTACACCATCACCTACAAGCAAGACAAGCGGCGCGGCCGTGACAGCGAGATGGTGGCCAACTTGCAGAAAGGGCGGCGGGTCAACGGCCGTATTCGCACCAAAATGGTCTATCTGGGACCGGCCTCGGCCGTGACCAAAGAACTGCTGTGGGAGAAGTCGCTGCTGCTGGAGAAGCGGCTGGCCGGCTTTCTGGAAGAAGCAACAGGCAACCTGGGGCGCATCAACCAGTCGCGGCAGGTGATGTTTGGCGTGATTTAGATGCAGTGGGGCGTAGCCACCCTTATAGGATGGCTGCGCCTTTTGTTATTAAGAATCATAACAAACAACGGCCGTAACCGGCCAATTCTACCCCAGCGTGCAGCTATACCCAGTCAAGCGCAGCCAACCCCGTGAGGCGTGGCTGCGCTCTTTTTATTCTCAACCAACCCCTACGGAGGCAACAACCCCATGAGCGGTTCTACCATTGTGGCCCTTGTTCTATTGGCCCTGTTTATTCTGCTTTTGTTGAGCATCTTCTGGCCGCGTAAGTCGCCCTATGTGCGTCGCGTAACCCGCAGCTACAATAGTGGCGGCTACGGCCGGGAACGCGATTTGTATTAGCGTCGTTACAGTGTGGCGGTCCTGCTATTTGTGGCAGGGCCGCTGCGCTGATAGCGAGGCGCAGCGGTCATTGTGTCTCAGCCGCCGGCAGCATCGGTTGC